>JAGCXZ010000279.1 GCA_017961065.1 Lachnospiraceae bacterium | reverse complement strand
GGCGCAGCATTGATCTGATCGGATACAGCCTGATCCATCTGGATGACGTTTCGATCATCCAGCATCATGAAAAGAAGAAAGTACGTCTGGAGATCCGCGTGCATGCGGAACTGTTCCGCAGGGGACCGTATATCATCCAGGCGGAGCTGCGTCCGCCCGAAGGGCGCGTGATCGCGATCACGGAGACCATGAACGACCGTGACTGCGTATTATATATGGATGTGGAGAATCCCAAGCTCTGGTGGCCGAACGGATACGGCGAGCATCCGATCCACCAGGTCAGCGTTTACGCGCTTGACATGAACGGCACGCAGTGGGATTCCAAGACCTATAAGATCGGCCTGCGTACGATCACGATCTCGCAGGATCGGGACGAATTCGGCAACGAGTTCTGCTTCAAGGTGAACAACGTCAAAATGTTTGCCATGGGCGCAAACTATATCCCCGAGGACGCGATCTATCCGTTCATTACCAAAGAAAAGATCGATTACCTGCTCCGCTCGGCGGTGAAATGTAATTTCAACACGATCCGCGTCTGGGGCGGCGGTTACTATCCGTCGGATGATTTTTACGATATGTGCGACGAATACGGACTGATCGTATGGCAGGATATGATGTTTGCGGGCAATCTGTATGAACTGACCGAGGACTTCAGGCGCAACATCGAGGCCGAGGCCATCGATAATATTACACGTTTCCGGCACCATGCCTGCATCGGCATGATCTGCGGAAACGACAGGATCGAGAACAGTATCGTGCAGGGGGCGCTGCAGGACCACTCCGAAGCGCTCAAGCAGGATTATCTGCATATATTCGAGGAGATCATCGCGGAGACGGCACAGAGACTGGCACCGCAGATTTTCTACTGGCCTTCCTCACCTTCATCGGGCGGCTCGTTCAATGACCCGAACAACGAAACCGTCGGTGATTCGCACTGCTGGGATGTCTGGTACGAACTGCATCCGTTCTCGGCTTTTGACGATCACAGGATGCGTTTCTGCTCCTCGTTCGGTTTCCAGTCGTTCCCGTCCGTTAAGACGGTCAAGACCTTTACCAGGGAAGAAGATCACAACATTTTCTCTTCGGTCATGGAATCCCATCAGAAGAACGGCGGCGGAAACGGCCGTATCGTATCTTATCTTGCGGAGAATTTCCTCTATCCGAAGGATTTTGAGAGCATGCTCTATGTTACGCAGATCCAGCAGGCCGTTGCGACCAAGTACGGCGTAGAGCATTTCCGCAGGCAGCGCGGCTGTACGATTGGTACGCTGTTCTGGCAGTTAAACGACAACTGGCCCGGCATTTCCTGGTCCAGTATCGATTACTTCGGGCGCTGGAAAGCGCTGCAGTACATGGCAAAGAACTTCTTTGCGCCGGTGGCCGGCTCCATCAAGAGAGAAGGAAACACGGTCTCCGTTTACATTCAGAACGAAACCAGGGATTACGAGATGCGCAGGGTGCGGATCAGTCTGCAGACCTTTGACTTCCGTCTGCTGCACGAGGCGGAATACGAAGTGGACGTCCGTCCGGGCGAAGCGCTGCTCGTGTGTGAGATCGATTACAGTACCTATATCGAAGGGATCGAGAACTCCGTCTTCATGGAAGCGGTGTTCATAGATGAGGAAGACAATGTCTTATCCTCCGAGATCGAGGTGTTTGTTCCGTATAAGAGACTGGCTCTTGATTACTCGAGCATTTCCTATTCCGTGATCGAACTGGTGGATGAATACGTGATCCGCATGATGTCCGGCGGATTCGCGGCCTTTGTGGAACTGGATCTCAAACAGGCAGACGCCGTGTTCTCGGAGAACTACTTCCATCTGACCTCGAAAAGAGAAAAAGCGGTACGCCTGAAAAAATCAGACATCCGCTATCTGGATTACAGCATTCCCGAGATCCAGAACGGTTACGAGCTCGAACAGCAGCTTGTGATCCGCACACTCCGGGATACTTACTGATCATTCTTTTCATATGTAATAAAACACCGGTGCGTCGTTCATGCACCGGTGTTGTTATTTCAGAGCAGATTCTCCATCAGGTAAGCGTAGATCTCCTGATTTTTCTCCTGCCAGTTCTCGCAGATGCTCTTGACGGCATCCTCACCCGGCATGGAGATCTTGAGATTCATCAGCTCGGTGTTATTTTCCCTTGCCACAAGTTCCGCAATGTATTGCCCGTTTGTGATGCGGTAGTAGTTGGAAAGCACGGCCACTTCGTTGCGCAGCTTCAGTTCGTTATCATGGAAATAGGCGCGGATCTCTTCCTTGATCGCGTCGGAGATCCTTCCTTCAAAATAACGCAGCGTGTCCTCGCCTTCGGGCGTGATGCGCAGATGCGAACTGTTCCGGATCGATTCGGAAGTCACCAGCCCGGACTCGATCAGCTCGCAGGAAACCTGTTGCAGTGTGAAATAATTCGTGTATTCTTTTTCCAGGATGAAGCCGAAAATCTGCGCTTTGGTTAGGGGAAAATCAACCTGATCCAACATGTACAGTATGATCAGCTTATATAATGTAAGCGGTTCTGTCATGACATCAGTATAGCACTTTTAGCGTCTTTTGTGTTGCATTTCGGATAATAATCCTGTATAATCAATTCAACACTTCGGGAGTGTGTTATTTATCCCACGAAGCAATGATAATCAAATCGTAACGGATTAGTTCTTTATTTTCCCAGTAAATTAAGATGCAACCGGATAGGAACGAAACTAAACTTTATAATGGAGTGAAAAAACTATGATGCGTGCGAAGTACGAATCCCTTTCTTTGACGGTGTTGAAGGATCTGGCCAAGGCAAGAGGGATAAAGAATGTGTCAACCATGAAGAAAGCCGATGTAGTCGAAGCAATGCTGCAGAAGGACCGTGAAGAAGCGGACGAAGCCCGGCAGCCTTCTCACGCCGCGCCCGAAGCACAGCCTTCAGCTACGCCTGAGGAAACAGGCAATGCCCCTGCATCGGAACAGAAGCAGGCAGAGCCCAGAGAGGGACGCAGCGGCGAGGAGATCGACATCTCGGAGGAAAAGAAAAACCTCGACAGCGGAGAGGTTGCCGAAGGCATCCTGGAAGTCCTGCAGGAAGGCTACGGCTTTATCCGCAGCGAGAACTATCTTCCCGGCGAGAACGACGTATATGTGGCGCCCAGTCAGATCCGCAGATTCGGACTCAAGACCGGCGATATCATTTCGGGAAACACAAGGATCCGGAATCAGAATGATAAATTCGGCGCACTGCTGTTCGTGAAATCCATTAACGGCTATACCCCTTTCGATGCGGCAAAACGCAAGAACTTTGAGGACCTGACACCGATCTTTCCGGACGAAAGACTCAAACTGGAAGTGCCCGGCGGCACGGTAGCCATGCGGATCATGGACCTGCTGTCCCCGGTCGGCAAAGGACAGCGCGGTATGATCGTATCGCCTCCGAAAGCCGGTAAAACAACACTCTTAAAGGATGTGGCAAGATCCGTAAAGCGCAACAATCCGGAGATGCATCTGATCATTCTGCTGATCGATGAGCGCCCCGAGGAAGTAACGGATATCAAGGAAGCGATCGAAGGTCCGAACGTGGAAGTGATCTACTCCACTTTCGATGAACTGCCCGAGCATCACAAGAGAGTTTCCGAGATGGTCATTGAGAGAGCCAAGAGACTCGTCGAACACGGCAGGGATGTCATGATCCTGCTCGATTCCATCACGAGACTGACACGTGCCTACAACCTCACTGTTCCGCCTTCAGGCCGTACCTTATCCGGCGGTCTTGATCCCGCAGCGCTCCACATGCCCAAACGGTTCTTTGGTGCGGCCCGCAACATGCGCGAGGGCGGCAGCCTGACGATCCTTGCTACGGCACTGATCGAGACCGGTTCGAAGATGGATGACGTGGTATACGAGGAATTCAAGGGAACCGGTAACATGGAAATGGTGCTTGACCGCAAGCTGTCCGAAAAGCGCGTATTCCCGGCGATCGACATCGCCAAATCCGGAACACGAAGGGAAGACCTGCTGCTGGAGCGCGAAGAGCTCGAAGCAGTCAACACGATGCGCCGTTCCATCAACGGCCTCAAACAGGACGAGGCGGTTGAGCGGATCCTGGATCTGTTCGCGCATACGCGCCACAACCGCGAATTCGTGGATATGGTCAACAAGAGGCACATGGTATAAAAGCGTTACGCGATCAGTGATAGATAAAGAGTAGGAATTCGGATCGTCATGCTCGCATGTAAGAGCCGGATTCCGGCTCTTTATCGTACCTGCGGAGCAGGAACCTGAACTCCATGAGCAATCTCTGATTGCGAATGGTGATCAGGTTATCACTGATCGCAAGAACAATCTTTGATTGCGAGTGGTTGTCAGGTCATCACGGGTCGCGGGAGTATAACGCGAATGGTGACAAAAAAACCTTGCGTTCTCTGAATTGCTGTGTTACAATACTAGGGCTGTGCAAGTAGCATAATTGCGTGCAAAGCACGTGCGACAGAATAGATAGGTTTTAGAGAGGTGAATACAATGAGAGAAGGAATCCATCCGAATTATTACCAGGCGACGGTAACCTGTAACTGCGGTAATACATTTGTGACAGGATCTACCAGAGAAAACATCCGCGTAGAGATCTGCTCCAAATGCCATTCATTCTATACAGGACAGCAGAAGACAGCAAGATCTGACGGACGTATAGATAAATTCAACAAGAAGTACGGCGTACAGGCAAAATAACAGCCCAGAAAAGTTGAGACTCTTGTCTCAACTTTTTTATTGCAGGGCATGCACCGGAGAGAGAAGTCCGGTAAGTCCGGACGGAGCCGGACAGAAGGAAGCAGGGTAACGGAGTAATGGCAAGACGCAGACAGGGACACTACTCGGGGATCGGC
>JAGCXZ010000278.1 GCA_017961065.1 Lachnospiraceae bacterium | reverse complement strand
TATTTGGTGGAAAAGATGCCCCACATCTCCGCCTTCTGTGCGAGTAAGCTCTTCTGGTCCATAATGTAGTTAAAGATACACTGATCTAGGGTATCACTGATATTGTAGATCGTTGTACTCAAAATGATCGGCAGAATGGTCAGGATCAGTACCCTGAAGATCTTGCCGTACTCTTCCGTGCTTTTCTGCGGGTCTTTGGAAATGTTCCTGTTATAGGACCGGTTATGCGAGACGAGCATGAAGGCAAGGATCAGCAGTCCTGCCAGCGCACCCGCTCCGGTACCGAGCGTACCGCCCGCAGCGCCCCATGCCGGCGCGAATTCCGGTTCATGCAGAAGCGCGGCGACTCTCTCTCCGTATGAAAACAGTACGATCGCGGCGATCACACTGACAATGGCATTCACGATCTGTTCGACCAGTTGCGAAAATGCCGTAGGCATCATCGAACCCATTCCCTGAAAATAGCCTCTGATCACGCCCATCAGCGCAACAACAAGGAGGGTCGGCGCGAGCATGCGCAAGGCGATCGCGCTCTTTGGCAGACTCATAACGGATCCCGCCAGGGAATCTGCGCCAAACAGAACGATCAGTCCGGTCGCTCCGCCCGAGAGCAGCGCAAACATCAGCGCACCGCGATAGATCTTTCTGGCATTGCGGAAATGACCTCTTGCGATCCGTGCCGCGACCAGTTTGGAAACGGCTGTCGGAAGGCTGTAAGAAGAAATGATCAGCATGATGGAATAGATCTGAAAGGCAGCAGCATAATAGCCCATCCCCGCGTCTCCGATCGTCCTCTGCAGAGGCATACGGTAGAGCAGGCCGATGAGCCTGGATATGATGCCGGTGATCGCTAGGATACCGCCCTGAATGATGAAATTGGAACCTTTCCGTTCGTGTGGTGCCATTGAAAAACTATCCTATCTGGGAATTCCGAGGATCTGCATGATCGATCTCTGCGCAGTCTCCATGCGGATCCTGTCAGATTCTTCTATATGGTCAAACCCCGTTAAGTGTAGCATACTATGTACGATTAGAAAAGCATATTCTCGCTCTCTCGAATGCCCGTATTCCTGCGCGTTTCGCACAACATATTCCGATGAGAGCACAATGTCTCCAAGCAACAGTTCCCCCGAATCGGGATCAAACGCGTCAGGATCCTGCTCCAAAAATCCGAACTCTCCGGGCTCCTCATATTCAGACATCGGAAACGACAAAACATCCGTTGCGACGGCCAGTCCTCTCATATCCCTGTTGATCGCAAGGATCCCGGCATCGTCCGTCAGGAGCAGTTCCACGCTTGCCTCATACGGGCAGTTCAGGTGATCAAGCACCGCATCGACTGCCTGTTTATAGAGCGCTTCATAGTCAAAATCGAGTCCCTCAGTGTATTCGGGATCAAGAGAATACGTCATGATCTGCCTTTCTTTTTCGTGCCGTTCCTGCCGGATGATTCAAAATCCTCGTAAGCCTTTACGATCTTTTGTACCAGCGGATGCCTTACAACGTCCTTGCTGGTCAGATTGCAAAAAGCGATCTCCTCGAGTTTTCCGAGCACGCGGATCGCAACATCCAGTCCCGAAACAGCCTGTTCCGTTAAGTCTTTCTGCGTCCTGTCACCCGTGATCACGACCTTGGATCCGTAGCCGATCCTGGTCAGAAACATCTTCATCTGGGCAGGCGTCGTATTCTGCGCCTCATCCAGGATGATATAGGCATTATCCAGCGTTCTGCCGCGCATGTAGGCAAGCGGCGCCACTTCGATCAGGCCTTTTTCCATATTGCGCTGGAAACTCTCCGCGCCCATGATCTGATAGAGCGCGTCATAGAGCGGTCTTAAATACGGATCGACCTTGCTCTGCAGGTCACCGGGCAGGAAACCGAGTTTCTCTCCTGCTTCGATAGCGGGCCTTGTCAGGATGATCCGGTTCACTTCGTTGTTCTTAAAAGCCGTGATCGCCATCGCCATGGCAAGGTAGGTCTTACCGGTTCCGGCCGGTCCGAGTCCGAACACGATCATATGATCGCGGATGGCATCCACGTACTTCTTCTGGCCTGCAGTCTTGGGCTTTACGGGCTTACCGTTAACCGTATGGCAGATCAGGTCCTTATCGATCTCCACTAAGCTTACCGGTTCACGCTCTTCCATTTCATCAAGGATGTAGTTCACCTGCTGCTGCGTGACCTGGGAGCCGTTTCCGGAGAGAGCCGCAAGCTGCTTTAAAACATCTTCCGCATCCTTTGCGGCGTCCTCGCCGCCCATGATCTTGAGTTTCCCGTCCCGGTTGACGATCGTGACGTGGAGTCTCTTTTCGATGTCCTTGACGTATTTGTCAAAGGAGCCGAAGATGTTTCTGGCGTGTTCCGTATCGATATCCAGTTCTCTTGTGATAAAATCGTTATCCATCATATGATCCGATCCCCTCAGTGGATGATCTTTTTGATCAGCTGCCGTTCTTTCGGACATTGATCCGAGAAAGAATAGGCCTTATAAAGGCGTTCCGAAGCCTCACGCAGTTTGTTCTCGTCATTTGCGTAAATCACTGCGATCGTATCTTCTGCGCGTACGGCTTCGCCGACTTTTTTCTGCAGCACGATGCCGACGGAAAGGTCGATCTCATCGGTCTTGTTCCGTCTGCCGCCGCCAAGCAGCAGCGATGTCGTGCCGACTTCTTCACAGACGATGTTGTCCACGTAGCCGTCACAGCCTGCCTTTAATTCATAAACGATCTTTGCGGCAGGAAGCGTCTCGGGATGATAAACCTGTTCCCTGCTCCCGCCCTGTGCTTCAATGAACGCGGCCAGTTTTTCGAGCGCCGCTCCGTTATCAAGAACTTCCGCAAGCCTTTCTTTGGCTTCTGATACATCTCCTGCTTTTCCGGCGGCAACCACCATATGCGAACCGAGCGTCAGGCAGAGTTCCCGAAGATCATCCGGTCCCTTGCCCATCAGCGTGTCGATGGCCTCCTTTACTTCCAGCGCGTTTCCGACAGCTCTGCCGAGCGGCTGATCCATATCGGAGATCACGGCTACCATGTTTCTGCCGGACCGCTTGCCGATATCAACCATGCTCTCCGCGAGCGCGATCGCCTCTTCTTCCGTCTTCATAAAGGCACCGTTGCCGCATTTGACATCCAGAACGATCGCGTCTGCTCCGGCCGCGAGTTTTTTGCTCATGATG
>JAGCXZ010000277.1 GCA_017961065.1 Lachnospiraceae bacterium | reverse complement strand
TGACGAGCTGTGTGCCAAGGGCGTGGACTGTGACTTAAATCAGATCGAAGCCGATATCATCGAGCGCGACGAGCGCGATATGAACAGGTCCGCTTCCCCGTTAAGACAGGCAGAAGATGCCGTACTTTTGGATACTTCCGACCTCACGATCGAAGAAGTCGTGGATAAGATCATGGAGTTGAGCAATGGCTGAAGTGATCCTTGCCAAAACAGCCGGATTCTGCTTTGGGGTAAAACGTGCCGTTGATATGGTATACGAACAGATTGCGTCGGGCGATCAGATCTATACGTACGGACCGATCATTCACAATGAACAGGTCGTGAACGATCTCTACAGCAAAGGCGTCCGCGTGATCGAAAGCGAGGACGAGCTGCGATCCATCCGGGAAGGGACCGTCATCATCCGGTCGCACGGCGTGCCAAAGCGCATCCAGGATCTGATCCTCTCGCAGGGGCTTACCTGCGTTGATGCGACCTGCCCGTTTGTCAAAAAGATCCATAACGTCGTGCTCGAAGCGGCGCAGCTTGACAGACAGGTTGTGATCATCGGTTCCGATACGCATCCCGAAGTCGAAGGGATCAAGGGCTGGTGCCCGGAAGGACATGAGGCGGTCGTGATCGGAACCAAAGAAGAGGCGGAGCTTTTTTTTGCACCCGCAAACCGCGATATTTGCATTGTTTCGCAGACCACGTTCAACCAAAAGAAATTTCAAGAATTTGTTGCTATTTTCGAGAAAAAAGGTTATCATGTTATTGTTGTGAATACTATTTGCAATGCTACTTTTGAGCGCCAAAAAGAGGCTGAAAAGATTGCATCCGAAGTGGATGCCATGATCGTGATCGGAGGGATCAACAGCTCCAACACGCAGAAATTATACGAGATATGTAAGCGCGTTTGCTCAAACACGCAGTACATACAGACACTAGATGACTTGAAGAGGTCACCCGATTCTATCTCTCGTGTAGGAATTACCGCCGGGGCTTCCACCCCAAAAACTATTATTGAGGAGGTTCAAAAATATGTCAGAACTTACTTTTGAACAAATGCTAGAAGATTCATTCAAAACAATACACAACGGAGAGGTAGTTGAAGGTACTGTCATCGATGTAAAACCTGATGAGATCATCTTGAACATCGGCTACAAATCCGATGGTATTGTAACAAGAAACGAGTATTCCGCAACACCGAATGTGGATCTCACCACCTGCGTCAAGGTTGGTGACACCATGGAAACAAAAGTCCTCAAAGTCAATGACGGCGAAGGACAGGTACTGTTATCCTACAAGCGTCTGGCTGCAGACAAGGGTAACAAGAGACTGGAAGATGCATTTAACAACCATGAGATCTTAAAAGCTCCCGTTACGCTGGTTGTTGACGGCGGTCTGAACGTGATGGTCGATGAGTCCCGCGTATTCATTCCCGCAAGTCTTGTCAGCGATACGTACGAGAAAGATCTCAGCAAATACATGGGTCAGGAGATCGAATTCGTCCTGACGGAGTTCAACCCGCGCAAGCGCCGGATCATCGGTGACAGAAAGCAGCTCCTGATGGCCGAGAAGGAAAAACTCCAGAAAGAACTGTTTGAGAAGATCGCCATCGGCGATGTTGTGGAAGGCGTTGTGAAGAATGTTACCGATTTCGGTGTGTTTATCGATATCGGCGGCGCCGACGGTCTGCTTCATATCTCCGAGATGTCCTGGGGCAGAGTGGAGAATCCGAAGAAGGTCTTCAAGCCCGGCCAGAATGTCAAGGTATTCATTAAAGACATCAGCGGCAGCAAGATCGCGCTTTCCATGAAGTTTGAAGACGAGAACCCGTGGATCGGTGCGGAAGAGAAGTTCGCGATCGGTAATGTGGTTACCGGTAAAGTCGCAAGAATGACGGATTTCGGTGCTTTTGTGGAACTCGAGACCGGGATCGACGCATTACTCCATGTATCCCAGATCAGCAGGGAACACATCGAGAAACCGGGTGATGTGCTGCATGTAGGGGATGAAGTAACGGCCAAGATCGTTGATTTTAACCTCGAAGATAAGAAGATCAGCCTCAGTGTCAAGGCTCTGCTGGAGCCGTTGCCGGAAGAGAAGGAAGAGTCCGCGGCTGAAGAGACAGCAGAAGCGCCTGCAGCAGAAGCGGGATCCGACGAGCCGGAAGTTCAGGAAGCAGAAGCTGAGACAGCTGAAGCGGCTGCAGAGGAAAAGGAGACTACGGCAGAGGAGTAAACGGCACCATGGCATATGACTATGAAGGATTTAAGGGAGCTATTCTGAAACTGACAAGTATCGATCTTTCCGCGTACAAGGAAGCGCAGATGAAGCGCCGGATCGACACCCTGATCAGAAAGCACCATATCGAAGGATACGATGCATTTGTCAATGCGATCAAGTCCGATAAGGATCTGTTTGAAGAATTCGTCAACTATCTGACGATCAATGTATCCGAGTTTTACCGGAATCCGGATCAGTGGGAACTGATGGACAAGACGTTCATCCCCGAGCTGATCAATTCCTTCGGTAAGAACTTAAAGATCTGGAGCGCTGCCTGCTCGACAGGCGACGAACCTTATTCCCTCGTAATGGCACTTTCCAGACATCTGCCGCTCCATCAGATCAAGATCCTTGCAACAGACCTTGACAAGCAGGTGATCGCACAGGCCAAAACAGGTCTTTACGCAGAGAAGAGCGTGGCTGCAGTGCCGCAGGACCTGAAGGAGAAATACTTCAAGAAGATCGGAAACTCCTACCAGATTTCCGATCAGATCAAATCCCGCGTGGAATTCAAGCAGCATAACCTGCTCAAGGATCCGTATCCGGATCGCTGCAACATGATCGTGTGCAGAAATGTGCTGATCTATTTTACGGAAGAATCAAAGGCTGAGGTTTATGACAAGTTCAATGACGCGCTCGTTGATAACGGCATCCTGTTCATCGGCAGCACGGAGCAGATCATGAACCATAAAGGCCATGGATATGAGAGACGGAACTCGTTTTACTATCAGAAGAAGAACTAACGGTTGAGATAGGATACGATCGCTGTTCCGATCTGTTCCAGGTATTCTTTGGAAAGGTTTTCCGGATCATAGGGACAGTAGCAGATCCTGCTGTTGTAATCCTTCCGGAATCCTTTTTGGTCGGATGAGAATTGTGGAATAAAGAAACCGCTATGTTTCGTATAGCAGGTTTCTTTTTTTGCATTAACGCGGTACGCGGGATCGACACCGTGTGCGGCGGATTTTAAGATACACATATCCTCAGTGGGAAGATAATAGTAGTCTTTGTAATTCTCAAAGAACAATTTCAGTTCATCATGCACAATGGGTACGCGTACTTTCAGGAGCTGCGCGTCATAAACCATGCAGAAAGGATCACGGAACAGCATGATCTTTTCGGGTGCCTTTGCGGCGGTCTCGTAAGTGATCAGCAGTTCCGACGCATCCTCACCGGTGAGCGTTTGATAGGTATGCTCCGCGTGAGAGAGATAGATCAGATCCGGTTTGTACAGGCATTCGTAGCGCATGTGTGAACTCCTTAACAGTGGCTATGTACTATCATACATTGTTTAAAAAAAAAGACAAGTTTCACAGTCAATGTGATATGATAGTATACAAATAAAAATGCAATCGCAGAAAGGCAAAGGTATGGCAGCTTTTACATTTAAGGGTGGCATTCATCCGTATGAAGGCAAAGAACTGTCAAAAGACAAGCCGATCGGGCACATCGAACCGGTCGGTGAAATGGTGTATCCTCTGTCCCAGCATATCGGTGCGCCCGCGACTCCGATCGTGGAAGCCGGACAGCGCGTACTGAAAGGACAGAAGATCGCGGAGGCAAACGGATTCGTTTCGGTGCCGATCTATGCTTCGGTATCCGGTACCGTCAAGTCGATCGAGAAGCGTCTGATCGTGACCGGTGACCGTGTGGACTCCATCATTATCGAAAATGACGGCATGTATGAGGAGGCGCCGCCGATGAACGTGAAACCGGTCGCGGAAATGACCAAGGAGGATATCCTGACACTGATCCGCGAAGCAGGTATTGTCGGCATGGGCGGAGCGGGTTTCCCGACGCATGTGAAACTGTCGCCCAAGGAGCCGGACAAGATCAACTACGTGATCGCCAACTGCTCCGAGTGCGAGCCCTATCTGACCAGTGACTACCGCAGAATGATGGAAGTGCCGGAGAGACTTGTGGCCGGCCTGAAAATCATCCTTCTGCTGTTTGACCATGCCAAGGGCATCCTGGCCGTAGAAGACAACAAGCCTGACTGCATCCGTAAGTTAAAAGAACTCGTGATCGATGAGCCGCGGATCAGCGTTAAGGTTGTGAAGACCAAATATCCGCAGGGCTCCGAGCGGCAGTTGATCTACGCAACGACCAAACGCGCGATCAATTCTTCGATGCTGCCGGCCGATGCGGGCTGTATCGTCAACAATGTGGATACGATCTGTGCGGTATTCTCCGCCGTGATCGAAGGACACCCGCTGATGTACCGCGTGGTGACCGTGACCGGTGACGCGATCAACGATCCGAGAAACTTCATTGTTCCGATCGGTACCAACTACGCGCAGCTGATCGATGCGGCCGGCGGTCTGAAGACCGAACCCGAAAAGATCGTTTCCGGCGGCCCCATGATGGGATTTGCGCTGTTTGATATCAATGTTCCCGTGACCAAGACCAGTTCGGCACTTTTGTGCATGACAAAGGATGAGGTTTCAAAATGGAAACCGCAGTCCTGTATCAAGTGCGGAAAATGCCTGGATGTCTGTCCGTCAAGGCTCATGCCTTCCAAACTGGCTGATTTTGCCGAAAACGGAGACAGGGAAAAGTTCGAGAAATATTACGGGATGGAATGTGTGGAATGCGGAAGTTGCTCCTACACCTGCCCCGCCAAGAGACAGCTCGTTCAGAGCATCAAGTATATGCGCCGGTCGATCCTGGCCGATCGTAAGAAAAACAAATAGAAAGGAAACGGGTGTATATTTTGAGCGATAGTTTGCATGTATCAGCCAACCCGCATGTTCGGAGCAAAGAATCCACCGGGCGCATCATGTTCCTGGTGATCATCGCGCTGCTTCCCGCAACGGGTTTTGGAATCTATAATTTCGGATATCAGGCCGCGGTTCTTATCGCAGTAACGATTGCGACAACCGTACTTACGGAGTTTGTATACGAGAAACTGATGAAGCTTCCCGTAACGGTCTCCGATCTGTCGGCTGTTGTCACGGGACTTCTTATCGCACTCAACCTTCCGCCTGAGGCAACGTGGTGGATGGGTATCATAGGCAGTGTTTTTGCAATACTTGTGGTTATAACTACGTGTTGGATAAAGTTCTCTAAGGGGGCAGATAGCGTTGCAAACTGAGCTGAGTGAGTACTAGTAGTTGATAGAGTAGTGTTTGGTTATTAAT
>JAGCXZ010000276.1 GCA_017961065.1 Lachnospiraceae bacterium | reverse complement strand
TCCGATCCCGCCGCCAAAATCGATCAGTTCAAGACCCGGGAACCTGAGGGCAACCTGCAGCAGGTTTTCCGTTGCCGCCACATAGGGATCGATATCCATGAAAAGAGAGCCCACATGCTGGTTCAGACCGATGATGTGCAGGCCGTGCCTCTTTGCGATCACGCCGACCTCATCGATCTCATCCATGGATACCGCAAACTTCGTATCTTTTCCTGCCGTAACAACCTTCTTGTGATGGCCTGCGCCGACACCCGGATTGATCCTGACACTGCATTTTGCACCCGGGAAAAGTTCGCCGAAACGGTTCAGCTGATCGAGGCTGTCCAGACTGATCATGATCCCGCGCTCGTAGGCGTATTTCATTTCTTCATCGGATACGTTGTTGGGCACGAAAAAGATCCGCTCATACGGGAAATTTACACGCTCGAGCAGACGGATCTCGCCTTCACTCATCGCGTCGCAGTTTAAGCCCTCTTCCATTGCGATCTTTAAGATCGCCGTGTTGGAATTGGCCTTCATCGAGTAATTGGCCGTGTACGGATACTTGGTGATCAGGCCGGCAACGGCATGCATCCGGTCGCGCAGGATCGCTTCGTTGTAGACATACAGCGGCGTACCGAATTCCTCCGTCAGTTTTTCCGGATCAACACCCGCAAAGAAGTTGCTTTCTCCCACAAATGATCTCATCTTTTTTCTCCTCTTTTTACGTATTCTCCTCTTTTTTTCAAAAAAGGGGAACACAACTCTGTGTTCCCCTTTGAACATGACCTGTCAATATAAACATATGGCAGGATATATCAATCCTTGAAGAAGCTCATCTCTTCCTTCAGCGAATCGGAAATGCCCTTCAGTTCGTCTGCCGCATGCGCTAAGATGTTGATCGTAGCGTTCAGTTCCTGCATGGAAGCACTCGTCTCTTCGCAGGCAGCCGCATTCTCTTCGGAGATCGCGGACAGGGAACTGATCGCCTCGACGATTACGGTCCTGGATGCATCGCAGGCCTCGGCGTCGGTTGTGATCGTCTGTACGCCGGATACGGTCGTGCTGATCTGCTCGATCAGGTTGTTGACGCTGACGATCGTAGCTTCCAGACTTGCTTTCTGGCTGTCCGTTGCTTCCTTGACATCCTTGGCGGTTGCGATCGCGCTCTGGGATTCTGCCAGAAGGATCGACATCTGATCCTTGATCGCATTCGCGCTCATCGCGGAATCATCGGCCAGTTTGCTGATCTCATCGGCAACTACCGCAAAGCCTCTGCCGGCCTCGCCTGCTCTTGCTGCCTCGATCGAAGCATTCAGGGCCAGGAGATTCGTCTGGGAAGCGATGGAATTGATCGCTTCCACTCTTGCGGAAATATTCTCTACAGCCTCACCCGTTGCGGAAATGCGTTCCGTGATCTCTTCCACGGCCTGACTCATCTGATCGGAGCTTGCCTGCAGTTTCTTAAGTTCTGCCGCCGCATCCTTACTGTTCTCGTTCATGATCTCAGCGGTATCTGCAAGCGATACGGAGTTGTCCGCAACGCGGGAGATGTTGTCGCTGATCTGTCCCGTGCTCGTGCTCGCATCCTGTACTTCCGTGGCCTGCTGCGTTGCGCCGTGCGCGATATCCTGTACAGCCGAGGAAACATCGTCTGCCGTCTTGGAGATCTGCTCCGTGCTCTCTGCCAGTTCCACAGCGGAATCCGTAACATTTGCCGAAGAGTTCTTGATATCGATAACGATCTTTTTGATCCGTTCAATAACCGAGTTCGTGGACTTCACGATGCTGCCGAATTCATCACTGCGGTTGTGGTACTTGTCGATCACAACAAAACGTCCGTCCGCAAGAGCCTGCAGAGAATGATGGATCTCGCCGATCGGCTTGTCGATGCTGTTTGCCAGGAGCAGTGCGATCACAGCCGCTGCCGCCGCAAGGACAACACCGATGATGACAAAGATCACAGCCGTGCTCTTGGCATCATGCATGATCGAATCATAGTCGCGCATTACAACGATGCTCCAACCTGTGATCGGCTCTTTATAGAAGGATACAACCTGCTTCTTGCCCGCTTCTTCCGCTTCATATGTTCCGGTCGCGGAAGTGGAGATAAAGAACTGCGCGGAATTTCTCTCATCCGGTTCCGTATCGGCATCGATCTCATGACCGGAGTGCGCGATCACGGCGCCCGAAAGATCCGTGATCAGCATGATCTGATCGGATCCTACCCGAGAAGCCAGCATACCGTGCAGAACATCAATACTGTAGTTACGTGTCAGAACACCGACAGGCGTTCCGGACTCGTCCAGGACGGGAACAGCGATAACCGTGATCAGCTTGCCCGTTGTCTTGGAAACGCTCGCATCGGATACGTTGACTTTACCGCTCATGGCTGTAATGAAGTATCCGCGCTCTGCGATATTGACCAGGTTACCGGTGGAACGAACGATGTTCTCACCGTCAGCCCCTGTCAGAACCGTGGAGTTTCCGTCGTTTAAGATCGTGTCCACGCCGACCAGCGTTGCCTGCATCTCGTTCAGCAGGGTCTCGTCCGTCGGGTTCTGGATCAGATGAAGCGTTGCCGGTGTGTCTGCGATCGTCTGCAGCATCTTCACGTTCTGCTCCATCAGCGAATTCAGCTGCAACTGAACCGTCTCGACCTGTCTGGCGTTGATCGTCTCACCGTCCGCGCTGGCCGTGTTGATCATGGTTCTGACCGACATGATCGTCGTGATCAG
>JAGCXZ010000028.1 GCA_017961065.1 Lachnospiraceae bacterium | reverse complement strand
CTTATGACTTTACGCTGGATAACGACAGCGCCAAGATGTGTCTCTGGTATGATATCGAGATCGGGATCGCCTACTCGCTTTCCGCGGCGGCAGAGGACCTTTCGGGCTGTGATATCGTTGCGGTAGCAAACGCCCTGGCACCGGAAGAGGAATTCATGCCGGGCAGCTTTGTGGAATATAAGACGCAGAAAGACGTGTTTGCAAGTTATGATGAGATCATTTCCGAACTGGATCCCGGACAGGGTTATGCCTATCTGGAACTGACCGGATCTGAGGACAAGGTGCTTGCGATCACGGATCAGATCTTTGATTACGGTGACGGCGTAAACGCTTCCAATGACGTTTATCTCTACGGAGAAGAGGAGCGCGGATTCGTGAATATCGGTAACTGCTTCTCATCGGGCGAGGACTATCCGGTCCGCGTCGGGAACGGGTTGCTTTACGCATTGACGGACAGCGTATATGAGAGTGATTTTCTCTCCGAAGAAAACGGCGGCCTGATGGTCAAGGACTATATCTCGCAGTATACCGAGGATGACGGCTCGATCGCCTACACGGGATTCCTGCGTTCGGCCAATGATTTTGACCATGATGAGGAACTTCCGGAGGATGCGGCATCACTGTATGAGCAGCTTCGGAATGAGGCAGAAAAACAGCAGGTCATTTCGTTCACCGTTGTTGAGTGATGCGAAACGCCTGCTGCGTTAAGCGAAAACCGTTGCCCCTAGATCGTCTTGATGAATTCGGAAATATGATGCAGAGCGGCGCCCGCCGCGATGGATTCATTCTTATAGGAGCATAATTTGATGTAATCGGCATTGGAGTCAAAGGTACTGATCTTCAATGCCCTTTTTTTGATCTCTGCTAAGTACGGCTCCAGATATGCGCCGACATAACCGCCCAGAATGACGTCGCAGTCCATCAGCGCGCGGACGTTGTTGATCGCGGAAGCCATGTAGCTTAAATACTGGTCCCACGCATCCAGGATTTTCTCGTCCGTTGTGGTCGCAAGGTTTGCAAAATAACCCTCAAGATCGTCCTGCGAGAGATTGGTGGCTGCAAGATAGGGATCCACGCATCCGCACTGTCCGCAGTAGCATCGCCGTCCGAGCGGTACCAGTGTGATGTGTCCGACCTCGGCCGCACGGAAGTTGTTGCCCGAATACACCTGGCCGTTGATGATCATCGCACCGCCGACGTTGTTACTTAAGAGGATGTAAAAAGCGTTCTGCATGCTTTTGTTCACCCACTTCTCGGCAAAGCAGGATGCCTTCGCATCGTTGAACATCACGATATCAAAGGGAATGTACTTATGGAACATCTCATAGGTTCCTTCGCGTACATCCATGATCCCGCTGTAGAATACGGTACGGTTGTCTGATTTTACCAGAGCAGGGATTCCGATACCGACACCGAGGATCTTATCATGGTCGATGCCGCTGCTGATCCGGAATTCCTCGAGCAGCTCCGCAACGCTCTTAAAGTAGGAGTCTTTGTACTCGAATACCAGCCGGTTACGCTGAAAGGCAATGATCTTGCCGTTTAAGTCAACCGCCACGCAGGAGGCGTGGTGCTTGGAGATATCAAGACCGAGCGCGACCTTGGCGTCCGCGCAGAGAGACTAGGTGATCGCCCTTCTTCCGCCGGTCTGCCCGCGCGACCCAATGACTTTGATCAGACCGAGCTCCTAGAGATAGTCGATATTCTTGGTCACGGTCGGGAGCGTCAGGTTCAGCGTCGAAGCCAGATCCTGCTTGGTTACGTCGGGGTGACTCAGAAAATAGGAATAGATATTTGAGGTATTGAATTTTCTTAAGTTAAAATCAAACGCGTCCATATTCATATCATAACCTATTTGCCGACATTTTGCACGGTTGTTTTATAAAAGCGGTTTAATTTTCCTGTGCGATGATGTTCTGCATGTCCGCCCAGACACCGTCCAGTGCGTAAATTACCTTTCTGTAGAGCTTGTATTTTTTGAGGATTATGCGATGTATCCGCCTTTAAACGTGTACGGTAACGTAGCGTTCAACTTAAGGGCAAAGGGTGCGGACAAGGAAGAGATCGACAGAAAAGTCCGCGGAGAAAAGACGCACCTGTTTGACATTGAGACCGGTGACCGTATCCGCGAGAAAAACTGACAGGGGGTACTTAGGATGAAATACGTATTAAGCGGCGCAAGCATAGCATTACTCCTGCTCCTGGTATGGCAGATCTGGGGCTCGATCTGGAACATCATCTCCATCGTGGTCGGCCTGTTCAAGGATTCATAAACCGGAAGGATCGGAGAGCAAAGGGAAAACGGACGGCTGTTCGTTTTCCCTTTTCGATTGTATTTGTACGGTTGCAGCGCGTTGCGACGAGAGAAAATGTGGTATACTGAACCGTGTGAAACAGCGGATCTGCGAAGCTACAGAAACATCCGGGCTGTTTACGATCAGGTAAGACAGCGGATCCATGAAAATAAATAATATATTAGGAAGGGAAAAATCATGTTAGATCAGATCACGGCGATCGCAAAAGAAGCAGGAGCGATCATGTTACAGGCAAAGCGCCCCAGAGTCATGGAAAAAGAAGGCCATGCGAATTTTTGCACCGAGACCGATGAAAAGATCCAGGCGTTTCTGATCGGAAGGCTCAAAGAAGTGCTTCCGGAGGTGTCATTCCTCGGCGAAGAGGACGGGCAGGACGTGTTCGAGGAAAAGATGAGCACAGGCTACTGCTTTGTGATCGATCCGATCGACGGCACATCCAATTTCATTTTCGAATACAGACCGTCAGTCGTTTCGATCGGACTGCTTAAGGACGGACAGGCCTATATCGGCGTTGTTTACAATCCTTACGATGATATGCTGTTT
>JAGCXZ010000275.1 GCA_017961065.1 Lachnospiraceae bacterium | reverse complement strand
CTTCCACCACGATCACCGCTACGATCTTGTCGACATCCATCCGGCTTAACTGGATGAATTTCAGCTTGTTGCGCTGGATCTGCGGCGCGGAGATCATCGTTGCATAATTGGTGTTCACGGCAAGGGATCTGGCGGCCGTCTTGAGCATCTGCTCCATCTTGTCGGCTTTTTCGATGAGGACTTCCTTGATCTCCTCAACTTCCTTCTCTTTGTCCGCCATCAGCTGGTCCACATAGAAGCGGTACCCCTGATCGCTCGGGATCCTGCCGGCACTCGTATGCGGCTGGATGATGTAGCCCATCTCCTCGAGATCGGACATCTCATTACGGATCGTGGCGGAACTCAGATTCAGGTCCGTGAACTTGGAAATCGTTCTGGAACCCACCGGTTCTCCGGTATCCAGATATGTCTTGATGATCGCAAACAGTATTGTTCGTTTTCTCTCATCCAGTTCCAAACGTTCACGCCCCCTTTCGATATTATTAGCACTCAACAAAATAGAGTGCTAACATTGCCTGTAACTAAAATAGCACCGCCACAGTATGATGTCAACACCCTAAATATTAAGTATTTCTAAACTGTATGAGAATAATTTTTTATTTCAGGATCGAGAATCCCAAAGCCTTCGAATCATTCGAAAACATCTGCACCGTCTCCAGCGAGAGCTGCTTTAAGTCCTTCCCGAGATTCGGTAGTTTGGCAAGCAGATTGTTGGTCACCGTGATGATGTCCGTTCCGCACTGATCCGCCTGTATGATGTTATAGACCTCACGGCAGCTTGCCCATAAGGACAGTGTTCCGGGTTTCTTCCGGCAGATCTCTGCTGTCTCGCGCATGATCGGAACCGCATCCACGCCCGTATCCATGATCCTTCCGGCAAAAACGGAAACGATGTTTTCGGTTCCCGGCGCAAATGCATCCACTGTCTCTTTCACCTGGTCCAGTGTCAGGATCGCGGTAACGTTCAGCTTAAGCCCGGCCTCTGACAGGCGTCTGATCAACGGGATGCTGGACTCTCCGGCCGCGTTTGTGATCGGGATCTTTACATATACGTTGTCCGCCAGTCCCGCGATCACCTTAGCTTCCTTTTCCATTGTGTCAAAATCATCCGCAAAGACTTCGAATGAGAGCGGCAGGTCCGGGATCTGCGTTACGACCTCTTTGGCAAATGTCACGTAGTCCTTGACGCCGGCTTTCTTCATCAGGGTCGGATTGGTCGTAAACCCTTTGACGTAGCCCTTCCTGTATTCTTCCTTCATGCCTTCGATATCCGCACCGTCGGCATACAGCGTTACTTTCAGATCTTCAAATCTCATGTCAGTAATTCTCCTTTTCTCCTCAATTACTTCATTATACTTATGCGTTGATCGCGTTGACCATCAGGTGCCAGATCACACCCTGCCAGCCTTCCGCGTGCGGCGTGATACGGTCATCCGCAACAACCGGGATCAGTACGCAGGCATCGCTGACCTGCTTTGCATAGCCGCCGCTCCTGGAAACGATCGAGATCACCTTACAGCCTCTCTCCTTGGCAAGCTTTAAGCCGTTTACGATGTTTAAGGATGTCGTTTCGCTTCCGCCGCCGACCGAGAAAACCATCACGACGTCTTTCTCCTGCAGTCTGGATGTTTTCAGCCACTCGGAAAAAGTCGTTTCCCATCCTTCGTCATTCGTTCTGGCTGTCAGCTCCGAAACATTGTCCGTCGGTGCATACGTTTCGATCCCGCCGATCTTACGGAAATCATTTACGGCATGGGAGGCATTTGCGGCACTTCCGCCGACACCCAGAATGAACAGACGTCCTTCCCGCTTCCTGACTTCTTTCAGGATCTCAACACCCTTTTCGATCTCTTCCTTGGAAACCGTTTCCGCGATCGTTACGGTCTCCTTCAGATAGTTCTCAACGTAGTTACTCATGTTTGCTTCCTCCTTTTCTCTTCGCACAAACATTTATGATCATGGGATTACCCCGATCACCTCTGATAAGTCCTTCAGGATATGATCCGGTTTGTTGCCGCTTAAGCGCTCGCAGACATCGCAGCGCATCCCGCCGAGCAGTATCGTCTTGACGCCGGCGGCTTTTCCGGCCAGAACATCCGTGAAGGAGTCTCCCACCATATAGGAACGGCTCACGTCGATACGATAGCGTTCCATGGCACGTTTCAGCAGTCCCGGTTTCGGTTTTCTGCAGTCGCAGGTCCGGATCAGATACGGTTCCCTGCTCATGGGCAGCTTTTCCGGGTAGTGCATACATGTGAACACATCATCCACTTCCGTCAGTTCACACAAAAGAGTATTGATGTCATACAGATTGAACGGCGTCGTCTTTCCTTTGGCCGCACCCGGCTGGTTGGTCACCACAAAGACATAATACCCCTTCTGTTTCAATTGGGAAATGACGGAAGGCGCATACGGAAACATGTGAAACTGGCTGACATTTGCGGCAGAATCGAGCAGTTCCGTATCTTCATTATATACGATCTCATTGATCACGCCGTCCCTGTCCAGAAAGACCGCGGGATGCTGTTCCTCGAACCGGAACCGCGCGTATGCCTCGAATTCCTTCAGGCTCTCCGGGCTTCCGATCTCATAGAATCGCTTGGTCACGATGTGCGCGGACAGCTGTCCTTTTTTGCTCAGTTCCGTCTGGATCTCGGCTATATCAAACGGCACATCTTCCTCATAGCTTTCAAACAGGGAGCGTTCGTACATGCAGACCCCGTAATCGATGTAGTCCATTTCGGGGACCGTATGGTGTTTGTCATACAGAACGATCTCGTTGTCCTGCATGATCACGTTGCTCTTGTCAAACAGATCCTTATTGCGCAGCACCGTCATCAGAGCCCTGTGTCCGCTCTCTTTTCCGTGAAAATAACGGTATACGCTTTCCTCGTAATTGATATCCATGAACGAGTCGCCGTAGATCAGGAGAAAATCCTCATCCAGATACGGCAGGGCGCGTCGTACGGCGCCTCCCGTTCCCAGCAGTTTCTCTCCGTCCATGCAGTATTCTATGGAGATCCCTCTGGCGGATCCGTCACCGTAATAGTCGCTGATCATTTCCGCATGATAGCCGATCAGGAACAGAAAACGACGAAAGCCCCATTGCGTCAGCAACTCCAGTTCGTAGTCAAAAAACGGTTTGGAATTGACCGGCACCAGGGACTTCGGACATTCTTTGGTGTATTCTTTTAATCGGGTTCCCAGGCCGCCCATCAGAACAACGACCTGTACTTCTTCCAAATTTCTCATCACAAAAAACTCACATCGCCATCAGTCTCTGGCTTCGAAAACCCAGGGATTTGCCAGCAGATATTCTACGGTCTTAACGACGCCTTCCTCAATGGTTGCTGCCGGTTTCCAGCCAAGGGATCTGACTTTCTTCGTATCCAGATAGATGAACGGATTGTCGCCGATCCATCCTCTTTCGCCTCCGGCATAGGTAAACGCGGGAGAAACGCCGAGTTTTTTGCAGATCCAGCCGACCGAATCATTGACTTCACAGTACTGGTCCGTGCCGAGATTGTAGATATTGACTTTCTCGTTTGCGTTCCGGATCACGGTCAGGATCGCTTCCATGCAGTCTTTCACATAGAGATAGGACTTCCGCTGCTTTCCGTTGCCCAGAATATGCAGCTTGGTCGGATCCGCCTGCAGTTTCTTCACGAAATCAAACACGTGACCGTGCGTATATCTTTCACCGAGAATGGATACAAACCGGAAGATGTAGACCTGATAGTCAAATCCTTCCGCATAGGCGGCAAGCAGGCCTTCGCAGGCCAGTTTGGAGGCACCGTACAACGAAGTCTGGATCGGGAAAGGCGCGTCTTCGGGTGTCGGGATGACTTCGGCCTCCCCGTAAACGGAACCCGTCGAAGAAAAACCGATCCGCCTGATCCCGTTGGCACGCATGGCTTCCAGCACATGATAGGTTGCGATCGTATTCTGTTCCAGATCCTTTTTGGGATGCTCCGTTCCCATCCGAACGTCGGCATTTGCGGCAAAATGGAACACAAAATCAGCGCCTGCCATCGCTTTGGTCATGGCTGCTTCATCAAGCGTATCGCCTTCCACAAGCGTGAAGCGCGGATTCTGTAATGCTTCCTCCAAAAACTCTCTGCGGCCGGTGGAGAAATTGTCGTAAGCCACTACCTCGTTCTCCGGCTCGCTCAATAATCTGTCCACCATATTGGAACCGATAAATCCGGCTCCGCCCGTTACGAAATATCGCATATGTCGTATTCCACCTCTTCTTCCACGCGTTCCTTAAAGAGCATTGCATCTCTCTGGAACTCTTCTTTTTTATACTGCAGGCATCCGATCTTAACCTCCACGCGAAGCGGTGTCTGCGCGATACCGTCAAATGCGGCGGAATCGTCCAGTTTCCCGCGTAGTCTGCCTTCAACGAGCTTTGCGCCGTTCCTGTCACAGGTTAAGAGCACGCCGAGTGTTCCTTCTTCATCGATCACGTATACCCTGTCTTCGAGACGGACCGTATCGACAACAAGTTTGGCCAGTCTGATCCGGACTTCATCATACTGGGCTTTCTTCAATACGCTTTTCAGTTCCTTGATATAACGGAGTTTGATGATCATCAGGGAAATGGCTTTGCCGTTTCTTTCCGCATAGGAGATCTGCGTCTGGATGTCCATGTACATGCTTCGCAGATTGTAGAAGCCTGTCAGCGGATCGATCATGATCAGTTCTTCGACCTGCTGCTTCAGGATCTTGTTCTCGAGCGACATCTTTTTCAGTCCGCTCACGTACATGACGGCTCCGGTTACGGCCAGTCCCGCCAGTCCGACCCAGCAGAACGAGATCGGATAGACGTATTCCCCGACAGCCACGGTCAGATAGACCTTATATGCAATGAATGCTACCGCCTGCAGACCCGCGATCACGATCGCTACGGCCGTCAGACGGAAACTGGCAAACAGTACAGCCAGAAAAATGCCCGCCAGCATCAGAATACCTTCCAGATACTCATCTGTGGTGGCGGATAACAAGATCGCGCACAGTAATAGCGCTACCAGCAATATGCAAATGCCGATGTCCTGCAGAGCTCTGCCGGCTGTTTCCTTTTTTTTCATGGGAATTCCCCTCGCGTGATATTTTACCGCAATCTACGTCATATTATACCACAGTCATTCGATTCTTGTAAAATTGAGTTTGCCCCAGAAAAGGGAGGATGCCAAGTGACAGGGTCACTTGGCATTTATTATGAAAAAGTATTATAAATTAGTTAATGGCTTCTTGATGATGTTAGTATAATTTACATAAATGACTAAAAAATGTTCGACGCGTAAATCTTTTTTGAATAACATATGAACAAAATGTGAATCGGCCGCAG
>JAGCXZ010000274.1 GCA_017961065.1 Lachnospiraceae bacterium | reverse complement strand
CTTTCGATGGTCAAATACATTTCCGACAGGATCGGCGTGCTGCATCTGGGCAGACTGCTGGAGACGGGAACAACGGAAGAGATCTTTTCCAATCCCGTGCATCCATACACGATCAGCCTGCTCTCCGCGATCCCTTCGTCCAACCCGCGTTCGGAAAAATCACGCACATCGGTAACCTACGATTACGCAACGAGCGGGATCGACTACAACAAAGGCTCCCTGCATCATCTGGAAGGCCGCCACTACGTGTACGGCACGGATGAGGAAGTCGGGGAATGGACAAAATAACGGCTCAGCCGTTCTGCTGCAAATAAAGGATCTTTCAAAATACAGAGTGAAACAGAGTACCGCACGGAGAAACGTGCGGTATTTTTTGTGCGAGACGGAGATGTTATGACCGGAACCATGTTAGTTTACATAAAATAGTTACATAATGGAATCAAGAAATGAAAAATGAGTTGTGATTCACGTGCAAATCATGTAAAATTAGAGATGGCAGTCGGTTGCTTTTGGATGATCCGAAATAAACTGCCGGAGAAAGGAACAGATTATGGGGAACAGAACAAAAGTATCTTTTTTGCATTCGATCAAAGCGAAGATCATCGCGCTTGTAGTCGTTGCAATGGTGATCAGTGTGCTGGTATCTATGCTGATCGTGGTCAGAAATGAAAAGAACGTGATGCAGGAGCAGATCTCCGCATACATGCTCTACATGGCAAAGAGCGAAGCAAACCGTCTCGACCTTGAAACAGGCGGGATCGCCGTTACGACGGATCAGTACAAGAAATTTCTTGCCGATGCCAAGGTGGGAGGCGTTGACTCTTCCTATATCTATGTGGTAAGCGATCAGGGCATGATGAAGTATCATCCGACGGAGAGCAAGATCGGTTCGCCGGTTGAGAATGCGGTCGTGACCGGACTCGTTCAGCGGCTGCAGGCAGGCGATGAACCTTCTCCCGACTGTGTGACCTATGAATTCAAGGGGGCGCTTAAATTTGCCAGCTATGCGCTGACGGCAAACCGCTGCATCCTGGTTGTGACAGCGGATTATGATGATATCATGACACCTGTGAACAAGGCACGCAACCTTGCGATCATCGTTTCGGTGATCCTGCTTCTTGTTTGCAGCGTGGCGGCTTACTTTGTTGCACTGATGATCGTGAAGCCGCTCATGAAGCTGACCGGCGTGATCGAGCAGACGGCTGCGCTGAATTTCCGAAGCACCGGAACAAGCGAACTGGCCAACCGCAAAGATGAGGTCGGCGTTATGTTCAAGGCGGCCAGATCCATGCGTGATAACTTAAGAGGACTGGTTGGCGACATCGAAGGCGCATCCGATCATATCACGAAGAATATCAACGAACTCGTGAATGTTACCAATGACATCAACAGCATGTGTACAGATAACTCCGCAACATCCGAGGAACTGGCAGCGGGTATGCAGGAGACTGCTGCAACGACCGAGAGCATCTATGCAAACATCGGTTACATGCAGACAGGAGCCAAAGACATCACGGCTCTTTCGGAGAGCGGCGACCAGCTTTCCGTTGAGATCATGGACCGTGCCGAGGCACTCCGCAGAAAGACGGAAGAGGCGACCAGAAGAACAAGAGCTACATACGATTCCGTCAAGGTTCGTTCGGATAACGCGATCGAGGATTCCAAGGCAGTCAGCAAGATCAATGAACTGACCGAATCCATCATGGCGATCTCTTCACAGACAAGTCTCCTTGCACTGAACGCATCCATTGAGGCGGCAAGAGCGGGTGAGGCAGGAAAAGGATTTGCGGTTGTTGCAACGGAGATCGGTTCCCTTGCACAGCAGACATCCAAGGCCGTGGCCGATATCAACGGTATCGTCGGAGAAGTTAATTCCGCCGTTTCCAATATGGCAGGCTGTCTGGAAGAGACAGGCGACTTCCTTGAGAAGACCGTATTGAATGATTATCAGGAGTTCTCCGAAGTCAGCGAACAGTACAGCAAAGATGCGCAGACATTTAAGGAGAGCATGAATGATGTTCATGTATCGATCCTGAATCTGACCGAATCGATCGGGAAGATCTCGGATGCCATTTCCGGCATCAATTCCACCGTGGGCGAGTCTACAGTCGGTGTAACGGATATCGCCACCAAGACAACCGATATGGTTGCCAATACAAGCCATTCCACGGAACTCGTCGAAGAGACACTGGATTGCGTGGATCAGCTGAAGGGCGTTGTGGACAGGTTCACAATGGAGTAACTTTTATATGAAACTGATCATTTCAGCGTTACTGACGGCAGGACTTACGATCCTGTTCCATGCTATGGAAAAGAAGGGGATTCTTGATAAGATCAGGAATCCCTGGTTTCGTCAGTTGCTGATCGGTATTCTGTTCGGACTGGCCGCGATCTATGCCACAGAGATGGGAAGCATCCAGGTGGGAGGCGCGGCACTGAATGCAAGAGACGCGGCTCCGCTTTGTGCCGGTCTCTTTTTTGGTGGGTTTTCGGGGATCGTTGCCGGCGTGATCGGCGGTGTGGAGCGATTCTTGTGCATCTACTGGGGCGGTGCCGCATTCACGCGTACCGCATGCGCGATCGCCTGTGTGTTTGCCGGTCTGTTTGCCGCATTCCTGCGCAAGGTGATCTTTGAAAACAAACGTCCGAATCCGTTCTATTGTGTGATCATCGCACTGATCTCCGAGACGATCCATATGTTCCTGATCTTTGCAACCAATGAGAGGGAACTGGATACTGCCTTCGATTTTGTCAAGAAGTGTGCTGTGCCGATGATCCTTGTAAACATCCTGGCGCTGCTTGTCGCTTTCTTTGCGGTAGAGATCATGGACCGCGGATTTACGCTGTTTCACAGGCACAAACGGCCGATCCTGGCGCATTTTCAGCTGGGGCTGCTCGGTCTGGTAGTGCTCTCGGCCCTGCTTACGGTTTACATAACAATCGTTGTACAGACCCGGATCGCGGAAAAATCGACCGGGCGCGTCTATGAGGCCAATCTTCGCGCTGCGGTCTCTGCCATCAGTAAGGTATATGCTTCCGGCCACTTTGAGGATCCTGCGCATGCGGCGGCTACCGTCTGCGATGGGTATGCCGTCGGTGAGAAGGGTGAGCTCTGGGTCATGAATATGGATAAGGTCGTTTCATTCGGTGATTTCGAAGGGGCCGACCTGACCGAAATGATAGGCGATAATCCGCCGCTCACACTGTTTACGACATTTTATGAAGGAGACGAATACTATCTGGAGTATATCGTGTCTGACGGTTATATGCTGCTGGCCAGCATGACGGCTCCGGAGGCGCTGTATCTGACCAATGTTTCGATCTACATCACGATCCTGCTGGAGATCCTGGTCTATGCGGTCCTGTTCCTGTTTATTACGCTGGAGATGAAGAAGATGGTCACCAGGAACATGGATGAGGTCAATGATGATCTGGAAGCCATTACGGCCGGAGAACTCGACCGGGTCGTTGATGTTCGGACATCTACGGAATTCGACATGCTTTCCGATTCCATCAACGCCATGGTAAACAGACTGACGGAACTGATCGAGGAAGCCAAGAACCGCGTGGCCAAGGAACTGGAGATCGCGCGCGGCATTCAGATGTCTTCCCTGACAACGGATTTCGATCTCGGGGATGCCGTGGATGTATTTGCCAAAACAAGACCTGCCAAAGAAGTGGGCGGAGATTTCTATGATGTATATAAGCTGGACGATACGCACCTGGTCATCCTGATCGCGGATGTATCCGGCAAGGGGATCCCGGCTGCGATGTTCATGATGCGGGCACGTACCAGCATCAAGGCGCTCGCGCAGACAGGCATTTCGATCAGCGAGGTGTTCAATGAGGCCAACAACCGCCTGTGCCGGAACAATACGAACGAGATGTTCATTACGGCCTGGATGGGCGTTTTCGATACGGTTTCCGGTGAAATGGAATTTGTAAATGCCGGACATAATCCGCCGATCGTCAGAAAAAACGGCACCTATTCCTATCTGAAGACGAAACGGAACCTGGTCCTGGCGGCCATGGAAGAGTATTCTTATCAGAGTGAGCGCCTTTCGATCAAGCCGGGCGATGAGATCTATCTGTATACGGACGGCGTTACGGAAGCGATCAACATCAATGAGGAACTGTACGGCGAAGACCGACTGCTGGTCTATATCGAGCGCGTCGATCACGATATCAGCGCCGAGGAACTCTGCGCAGACGTCTACCGGAGTGTGGATGACTACGCGGGAGAAGGTGTGGAGCAGTTTGATGACATTACGATGCTGTGCTTAAAGTACCGCGGAAAAGCGTGACGGGGCTCATCCTATACTGTAACGGAGGATCATTATGATTTCATTCCAATCCAAGATCAAAGAGGTGTATGCAACACCGATCGGAAAAGACATTCTGGATAAACTGTTTCTGCAGATGAAACTGCCGGAGAAACTGATCGACAATCCGATGATCGGTAACATGAAGCTTTCCACGGTTGTCAAACTTTCCCGCGGGAAACTCAGCGAAGGATTCTTAAGGACGTTTCTGAATCTGGTAAACGCGGAAAAGGATGTACCGGCGCCCGGAACCTGCGAGGTGAAACCGGCCTGGTGGAAGGAAGCCGTATTCTATCAGATCTATCCGCGTTCGTTCTGCGACGGCAACGGGGACGGCATGGGAGACCTTGAAGGTGTGTTGAGCAAGCTCGATTATTTAAAATCGATCGGTGTCGACGCGATCTGGTTTTCTCCGATCTATGATTCCCCGCAGGATGACAACGGATATGATATCCGCGACTACAGAACGATCTGGGAACGCTTCGGGACAATGGAGAAATTCGACGAACTGCTTGATGCCGTTCATGCAAGAGGCATGCGCCTGATCATGGATCTGGTGATCAATCATTCCTCGGATGAGCACGAGTGGTTCCAAAAGGCATTAACCGACCCGAAGTCGAAATATCATGACTACTATATCTTCAGACCCGCTACGGGCAAGGGCAGTGATCCCGGAGATCCGCCAAACAACTGGAAGTCTTTCTTCAGCGGCAGCGCCTGGAATTACTATCCCGAGATCAACGAGTGGGGTCTCCACCTGTTTTCTTCCAAGCAGATGGATCTTAACTGGGAGAATCCCGAACTGCGCGCCGATGTGATCGACATGATCCGCTGGTGGCTGGAAAAGGGCGTGGACGGCTTCCGCATGGACGTGATCAATCTGATCTCCAAGACGGACGGGTTGCCGGACGGGGACGAGATGATCGGCAAGATGATGGGCGTGCGCGGCATCGAGCACTATTTTTACGGACCGCGCCTGCATGAGTACTTAAGGCAGATCCGCAGCGAGGCGTTTGACCCTTACAACGCGTTTTCCGTCGGCGAGATGCCGGGGATCGGTATGGAATCCGGCAAACTGCTGACCGGCGATGACAGACATGAATTGGATCTGTTCTTCAATTTCGATCATCTGGAGACACCGGGACATACGAGATTTGATGACTATGTCTATGACCTGAATTACTTAAAGCAATACTATATCCGCTGGCAGGAAGGGTTCGGCAACCACTGCTGGCAGGCGCTTTTCCTGGAAAATCACGACAATCCGCGTGTTGTTTCCAAGATAGAGCCCAACCCTGCTTTTCATGAGAAACTGGCCATGACGCTTTTGACCATCCAGCTCACGTTAAAGGGCACGCCATTCATCTATCAGGGGCAGGAGATGGGTACGGCCAACTATCCGTTCCGCTCGATCGAAGAAATGGATGATGTCGAGAGCATCAATCTCTATAACGAACTGATCGAAAAGCACACACCGGCAGAGGCTTTCCGGATCGTGCTGTCGGGAACGCGCGACCATGCAAGGCGTATGATTGACTGGGATCCTTCCGATCCGGGAGACAGCGCAAGGTATGATCACGTCAGGAACTATCTGCAGAAGCTGACAACGGCGCGTAAGGACCACAAGACGCTGGTTTACGGTGATATCCTGTTCACGAACAGGACGCGCAAGGATCTCTTCACCTACTTCAGAAGCGATGCAAACGAGAACTGGTATATCGAGTGCAACTTAAGCAACCATGACATCAGACGTTCAGGCACGGATCTGAATCCGGAATCGATCGCGAATTGCAGGGTGCTCGGCAATTACGGCAACGTCAGGAATGGCGTACTCAGGGCATATGAGTGCAATGTTTACTGGTTGACATAATGCAAATTAGTTTACATAATGCGATATAGTTTACATAAGTATGGATGGTTGACATAACACAAAACGGTTTACATAATAGAGAAGATCCAAACATGCCGCAGGATAGACATGCGGCATGTTTTATCTGAAAAACTGATACTAAGGAGAACGGGATTATGAGCAAAACGGCACAACAGAAGACAGGAAACGCGGGACTGGATAAGCGGACTAAATGGTCCTACTGTATCGGCGCAACGGGCAGGGATGCCGCCTATGCGCTCGTATCCATGTACCTGATCACCTACATCCAATATACCATGAACCTTTCCGCGGCACAGTTTGCAACGATATCCGCCATCATGGCAGGATGCCTCGTGTGGGATGCGATCAACGATCCGCTGATGGGGATCATCATTGAGAATGCGCACTTAAAGCACGGGAAATACCGGCCGTGGATTTTGCTCGGTGCAGTCCTGAACGCTGCGCTGATCGTGGTTCTCTTTACTGTCCGGCCGCAGGGCTGGTCGTTTGTACTGTTCTTCGGGATCAGTTATCTGCTGTGGGGGATGACTTTTACGATGAACGATATTTCCTATTGGGGTATGCTTCCGAGCCTCTCCAGTGACGCTTCCACGAGAAACATGCTGGTCACGCTGATGAGTATCTTTGTCTGCTTCGGACAGTTTGCGGTAGCGGGGATCGTTCCGACGGTGATCGCCGGAAATGCGGTCAATGCCTACCGGGTTGTTGCTCTTGTGGTGGCTCTTGCTTTTCTCGGATTCCAGCTGCTCGTATACCTTGGCGTAACGGAGCGTGAGCGGAAAAACACGGACGTGAAACTGTCTTTAAAAGACATGCTTAAGATCTTCATGCGCAACGATCAGCTCATCCCTGCGGGGATCGGCTATTTTCTGTTTAACATCGGTTCCAATCTGCTGATCATCTTCGGATATAATTTCTTTAATTTCGAGTTCGGTTACTCGGATGCCGGGAACCTGATCTTTATCTTTACGGTCATGTTCGGACTGGGAACACTGTTCTCACAGGCGATCTTTGCGGCAGTCTCCAAAAAGCTCTCCCGCAGGAAGATCTTGACGTACAGTATCATCATGATCTGTGTCGGCTACCTGCTGCTTCTGGGGTACGGCTATGTCATCCCGAAGAATATCATCCTGCTGAACGCGATCGGCTTTTTGATCTTCTTCTGCCAGGGTATCTTTAACATGACTATGATCGTGATGATCAACAACACGATCGAATATGATGAATACAAATTCCATGAACGGCATGACAGTGTCATTTCGACGGTGCGCTCCTTTGCCGTGAAGTTCGCATCCGCACTGAACCAGGGCATCAGCGCGCTGGTACTGATCATCAGCGGGATCTACAGCATCAGCCGTCAGATCAGTGAGCTGGAGATCAACGTCGGGAAAGGTGAGATGACTTCCGAACAGGCGCTTGCAACAGCCAACGGATACATTTCGGGCGTCACGGACACGCAGACTTTCATCCTGCGTCTCGGTATGGTATTCATCCCGATGCTCGTTCTGCTCGGCTGCTATTTGATCGTCCGCAGAAAATACCGGATCGACGAGCAGATGTATGCGGATATGGTTGCCGAGATCGAAGCGCGTCAGTAAGCGGAGTGATCCGCAAAACCGCCGGAAATCCGGGCTGTACCGCATTGTACCCGTCCGGTGGAAGCGCGCCGGGAAGGTTGAAATTTCGTCTGCGGATATAAATTAAGGAAACCGCAGAATAAAAAATGTGACATTTGGCATGAAATGTGATAAAATACGGAACAAGGGACGCCTGTTCCGTATTTTTTTATGTTGAATGCGGATTTACAGCACCGGCATAATCAGGCGGGCGGCATAAACATGACAGATCCGGGGAGAATGAGAACGGCATGAAACGCAGTATTTCGATCATATTAACAATCGTACTTACCCTTTCGGTATTCCTGCAGGATGTACCGGCGGCGGAAACCCTTATTGCGGGAGCGGATATGCAGCTTTCGATGCAGGATCCTGCCGCGGATACAGAGGAGGTTGTTTTACCTTCCGAAGAGACAGCAGGTCAGAGCACCGTTCCGGAAGCAGGGGAGCAGAACGATCCGGCTCCTTCTGAAGGTTTCCCGGAAGACGGACTGACTGATGCTGAGGAGATACCTGCGGAAGATGAGATGCTGCGTGATGCGGACGAAGCAGAAGAACTTGACGAGATGGCAGAGGATGATGAGTTATTACGTCAGGTTCCCATGGACGGACTTCTTCACAATGAAGACGAGGAAGCCGTGGAAAGCCTTGATGCGGAAACCTACGAGCTGCTCTGCAGCGAGAATGGCTATTCATCACTCCCTTCATCGTACAGAACATCGCGTCTCCCGGTGCTGCGCAACCAGGGACATTACGGAACCTGCTGGGCGCACAGCGCGATCTCGCTTGCAGAGATCAACATGATGAAAAAGAATTCCGGACTGTCTCCGGATTATTCGGAGCTGCATCTGGGATGGTTTACCTATAACCCGCCTTCAACCGATCCGCTCGGGAATGTGGATGGATTTCGTAATCCGGGCGGGTATAATACGGAGTTCCTGACAACGGG
>JAGCXZ010000027.1 GCA_017961065.1 Lachnospiraceae bacterium | reverse complement strand
GCCTGTGCACATGCGCTGAAACTGGCCAAGGAGAACGGTTATACTTTCATTCATCCGTTCAATGATCCCGCTGTTGCGACCGGCCAGGGAACGATCGCCATGGAGATCTTCCAGGAACTGCCGCTTGTCGATTACATCCTGGTTCCGATCGGCGGAGGCGGACTGGCTGCGGGTGTTGCTACGCTTGCCAAGATGATGAATCCCAAGATCAAAGTCATCGGCGTGGAACCCGAAGGAGCAGCCTGCATGAAGGCCAGCGTAGAGGCGGGAAAAGTCAGGACCCTCGGTCATGTGTCCACGATCGCAGACGGTACCGCGGTCAAGACGCCGGGCGATAAGGTGTTCCCCTATATTCAGAAAAACCTCGATGAGATCCTGACAGTATCCGATGAGGATCTGATCGTTTCTTTCCTCGATATGGTGGAAAATCATAAGATGATCGTTGAGAACTCCGGATTGCTTACGGTGGCCGCGCTCAAACAGCTGAAAGTCAAGAACAAGAAGATCGTTTCGATCTTAAGCGGCGGCAACATGGACGTGATCACGATGTCCTCCGTGGTACAGCAGGGTCTGATCATGAGAGACAGGATCTTTACGGTATCCGTGCTTCTGCCGGATAAGCCGGGCGAACTCTCCAGAGTCGCTGCCGTGATCGCGGAGAAGAACGGAAATGTCATCAAACTCGAGCACAACCAGTTCGTTTCCACGAACCGTTCGGCGGCTGTGGAACTGCGGATCACGCTCGAAGCATTCGGAACGGAACACAAGCAGGAGATCATGGATACCCTGCAGGACAACGGTTATAAACCGAAACTGGTAAGAACCATTATCTGATCATTATGAATCTTGATATGACAAAGGGTTCGCCCTTTAAACTGATCGTACGTTTCATTCTGCCGCTGATCGCGGGGAATGTGTTCCAGCAGTTTTACAGCATGGTGGATACGATCATCGTCGGACGGTATGTCGGTGTTAAGGCACTGGCGGCCGTCGGCGCGACGGGTACGATCAACTTTCTGATCTTTGGCTTTGCGATGGGGCTTTCGGGAGGCTTCACGGTTCTGACTGCGCAAAAATACGGCGCGCAGGATGAAGACGGCGTGAAGAAGAGCGTGGGAAGCGGTCTGATCCTTTCGGTGCTCGCATCAGCGATCCTGACACTTTTAAGCGTTTTCTACATGAACCCCCTTTTGCGGCTTCTGAACACGCCCGATGATATCTACGGCATGTCCTATGACTATATCATCGTGATCTGCTACGGGCTGATCGCCTGCGTGTTCTACAACCTGATCGCAGGGTATCTGCGCGCGGTCGGAAACAGTATCGCGCCGCTCATCTTTCTGATCATTTCCGCGGTTCTGAACATTTTCCTGGATCTGGTCCTGATCCTGAATTTTCATATGGGGGTTGCCGGCGCGGCGCTTGCGACCGTTCTTGCGCAGGGGATCTCCGGGATCGCCTGCCTGATCTATATTATCGGCAAGGTGCCGGTCTTAAGGATCAAACGGAAGCATCTGAAGCTGCATCACGGGTATGTGTCCACACAGCTGCGCATCGGGATTCCCATGGCGTTGCAGTTTTCGATCACTGCGGTCGGTACGCTGATCCTGCAGGCGGCCTTAAACCTGTTCGGATCCATCGTGATCGCATCCTATACCGCTGCCGTGAAAGCAGAGCAGCTGCTGACGCAGCCGTTTATGGCGATGGGTTCCACGATGGCAACGTATGCCGCGCAGAACTACGGACAGTTTGATGTGGGAAGGATCCGCAAGGGAACAAGGATCGCCGTCATCATGACGGTCGTATATTCTCTGATCATCGCGGTTGCAGCCAATCTGCTGGCCGATAACATCCTCGGCATGTTTGTTTCGGAAGGTGTGAATGATATCCTCCGTTACGGTGAGACCTATATCCTGATCGTATCGATCTTTTTTATACCGCTTGGCGTCATCTTTGTGTTCCGCAACGTTCTGCAGGGCATGAGCTTCAGCTTTGTTGCCATGCTGGCAGGCGTCATGGAACTTGCCGGCAGGACGGTCGTTGCCCTGATCGCGGCACATCTGATGAGTTACAGCGGTGTCTGCTTCGCTTCTCCGGTCGCCTGGGTCATGGCGGATCTGCTGCTGATCCCGGCATTTTACCACTGTATCGGAAAACTGAAGGATCAAAGCGCAGGGGTGTCAAGACAATTCACTTGACAGGCGCGTTCTTTTCGGGTAGAATCTGTATTCGGGTGTATATGAAATGGAAAAGATCGTTGAACGCAACCTCCTGTATGATTTTTACGGAGAACTGCTGAACAAACATCAGAAGCAGATCTACGAGGACAGCGCATACGGAGATCTGTCTTTGTCGGAACTTGCCGACACCTATGAGATCTCAAGACAGGCCGTGCATGATGTGCTGAAGCGCTGCGACAAGCAGCTGATGGGCTATGAGGAGAAACTGCATCTGATCAGCCGTTTCAGGGAGGTTAAGGAACTGACCGGCGAGATCAGCGAACTGGTCAGAAACGAACAACCGGACAGAAACGAGATCCTGAAGAGAACTGACAGGATCCTGGAATTATTATAATGGCATTTGAGAGCTTAACTGAAAAACTGCAGAATGTGTTCAAAGGACTGCGTTCCAAGGGCAGACTGACGGAGGCGGACGTCAAGGCGGCGCTGAAGGAAGTCAAGATGGCGCTTTTGGAGGCGGATGTCAATTTCCGCGTGGTGAAGCAGTTCATCAAGTCCGTTGAGGAGCGGGCAGTCGGTTCCGATGTCATGAACGGACTGAACCCCGGGCAGACGGTCATCAAGATCGTTAATGAGGAAATGACCGCGCTGATGGGCTCCGAGACAACGGAACTCACCCTGCAGCCCGGACAGGCGCATACCGTCATCATGATGTGCGGTCTTCAGGGTTCCGGTAAGACCACGACGAGTGCCAAGATCGCCGGCAAACTGAAACAGAAGAGCAAAAAGAGTCTTCTGGTTGCCTGTGATGTTTACCGCCCGGCAGCGATTGAGCAGTTAAAGATCAACGGAGAGAAACAGGGCGTATCTGTTTTTTCGATAGAGGATTGCAAGGATCCCGTACGGATCGCGCGTGAAGCGGTCGAGTACGCGGATAAGAACGGGTTCCAGGTCATCATTCTGGATACGGCGGGTCGCCTGCAGATCGATGAGGACATGATGGATGAGCTGATCCGGATCAAGGATGCGGTATCCGTTCACCAGACGCTTCTCGTTGTGGATGCCATGACCGGTCAGGAGGCCGTGAACGTGGCCGAGACCTTCAATGAAAAGGTCGGCGTGGACGGCATTGTCCTGTCCAAGATGGACGGTGATGCCAGAGGCGGTGCGGCGCTTTCGGTCAAAGCGGTAACCGGCAAGCCGATCCTCTTTGTCGGCATGGGTGAGAAACTTTCCGATCTGGAGCAGTTTTATCCGGACCGTATCGCAAGCCGGATCCTCGGTATGGGCGATGTGTTGTCGCTGATCGAAAAAGCTCAGGCCGAAATGGATATCTCCGAAGAAAAAGAACGCGACATGATGGGCCGCATGAAAAAGGGGAAGTTTGATTTTAACGACTACCTCGAAAGCATGAACCAGATGAAAAAGATGGGCGGCCTGGCAAGCATCCTCAACATGATGCCCGGTATGGGAATGGGCCTTAAGAACAGTGATATCGAAGCCGCGGTCGATGATAAAAAACTTTCCCGGACAGAGGCGATCGTGCTGTCCATGACAAAGGCGGAACGCAGGAACCCGAAGCTCTTAAATCCGTCCCGCAAGCACAGGATCGCAAAAGGCGCCGGCGTTGACATCTCGGAAGTCAACCGCCTGATCAAGCAGTTCGAACAGACCCAGAAGATGATGAAACAGATGCCGGGGATGTTCGGCGGCAGGAGAGGGAAGTTCCGGATGCCGTTTTAGCAGAAGATAGGTGTTGCAAAAGCACTATGTCCCATGAGACTTTTGCAACATATATCATAAATAAAACCAGTATCACAAATCTTACCAAACATGGAGGAAAACAGTTATGGCAGTAAAGATCAGACTTAGGAGAATGGGCCAGAAGAAGGCACCCTACTACAGGATCGTGGTAGCAGATTCCAGAAGCCCCAGAGACGGCAGATGCATTGAGGAGATCGGCACATATGATCCCAACAATGATCCTTCCACATTTACCGTAAATGAAGAACTTGCCAAGAAGTGGCTGAACAACGGCGCACAGCCGACAGAAGTTGTTGCCAAGATCTTCAAGCTTGCCGGCATCGAAAAATAAACTTCTCTGGAGGTGAACACATGAAAGAGTTAATTGAAGTAATTGCGAAAGCTCTTGTGGAGAATCCGGATGAGGTTGTGGTAACGCAGCGTGAGGACGATCGTGCGATCGTTCTGGAACTGCATGTGGCGCAGTCTGACATGGGTAAAGTGATCGGCAAGCAGGGCCGCATCGCCAAGGCGATCCGTGCCGTTGTCAAGGCCGCATCCGCCAAAGAGACCAAGAAAGTCATCGTTGATATTCAGTAAGAGATTCATTTGAAATGGAAGAATATCTGCAGGTGGGCATCATATCGTCCACACACGGCGTCCGCGGCGAGGTCAAGGTATTTCCGACGACCGACGATCCGCGGCGCTTCAAAAAACTGAAGGATGTTCTGCTGGAAGAGTCATCAGGTAAAAAACTTCCCCTGCGCATTGAGCAGGTGAAGTTTTTTAAACAGTTCGTTATCCTCAAATTCAAGGATTACGACTCCATCAATGACATCGAAAAGTACAGGGGACGTTCCCTTTTCGTAACAAGAGAGAACGCCGTCAGTCTGGATAAGGACGAGTACTTTATCGCGGATCTGATCGGAATTGCGGTGTTTGATGAGGCGGATGGGCAGATCGGCGTTCTGACCGACGTGATGCAGACCGGCGCGAATGATGTATATGTGATCCGGCGCAGTGACGAAAGTGAGCTGCTGCTTCCCGCGATCAAACAGTGCATCCTGTCTGTTGACTTGGAGAAGGCATGCATGCATGTGCGTGTCCCGGAGGGATTATGATGCGGATCAGTGTTTTGACGCTTTTTCCGGAAATGATCATGCAGACGGTCGGCACGAGTATCCTGGGCAGGGCGGTAGATGCCGGGCATCTGGACGTTACGGCCGTAAACATCCGCGACTATGCGTTCAATAAGCACCATAAGGTGGATGATTACCCGTACGGCGGCGGCGCAGGCATGCTGATGCAGGCAGAACCGGTGTATCTGGCCTATGAAGCGGCGCTTAAGGATATGAAGGAGCCGCCCAGAGTGATCTATACGACACCGCAGGGGAAGCGCTTTGACCAGAAAATGGCGGCGGAATTTG
>JAGCXZ010000273.1 GCA_017961065.1 Lachnospiraceae bacterium | reverse complement strand
TCCGCGATCGCGGACAGGAAGCCGCCGGCCACCATGACTGCGGCGATCCCTGTATGCTCGAGCAGAATGCCCGTCAGAACGCAGAACGATGTCATTGTAAAGATCAGAACGTACCTGCAGTTCTTCAGCTTCAGGATCAGTTTTGCCCCGAGGATCCCGCCGAGTTCCATGCAGAACAGGGCGATGCCAAGGTACTGATCTTCCAGCCCCGCATCCCGCAGTTTGGACTGCAGGAAGAACAGCAGCAGGATGTCAAACGCGCCGACGATCGAATTGGCAAACATTAACGCCGTCGCTTTTCTATTGTCTCTTAAGAAGCGCAGGCTCTCGCGGAAGCAGTCAAGCATCCGCCCGGGAACGCTTCTTGCGGGGCGCTCATCTGCCGTGGTCTGCACTGCGTTCTGAGCCTCCTGTGCCGCACTATCCGCTTGTGCCGCATCCTCTGCAGGCGCCTCCTCATCCGTATGCTCCACCTCGACAAGTCCGAGTAAAAAGAACATCGCGATCAGGTGGTTCACAACGCTTACCAGATAGGCGATCCGGTAACCCAGCAGCAGTGCCACGCCCGCGCAGAGCGTCGAGATCGCGCTCGTGATCCGGTAGATGATCAGCTGGTTGGAAGAATACTTCTCATAGTGCTCCTCCTGCCCGGCCAGTTTTAAGGAATCGTAGGCCAGCGCGTCTCCCGAGCCCGAGGAGAAATTGTACCCCAGGGCATGAAAAACAAAGGAAATGCACACGCCCGCAAAGCCGGAAGTCATCGCCATGATCAGGCAGCCCGTGATCGACATCGCGTTGCTGATCAGGAGCGTCCTTTTTCTGCCGAGCACATCGGCCAGAACGCCCGACGGGATCTCAAAGAGGAGGCTTGTGATGTGGAACACCGTTTCCGCAAAGCCGATCTCAACGAGCGAAAAGCCTCTGGCGGCAAGGATCGCCACCCAGGCGCCCGTGATCGACAGGTTCCACAGGAATGAACTGATATATAATAAATTGATCTGTCTCTTAATCTTAAACATAAAAAAATCTCCTTATCTTTTACTCTGTTTACAGCCTTCAAAGTATCAGGGAGATCGTGCGTATCTTCGTTCCGAACCGGCATAAAATACCGTATCCGTCACGCTTTATGAAGACGAAAATTCCTGAAAAAAAGGCGCACTATCCCCTTAGCGGAGATCAATGTAACCTTTCATCAGTTGTAAATTCGTCATTTTCCAATACATATCTTTGTTCCTTAAAAACCACTGAACCGGGTGTGCTTCACCCACTTGCGATTATAACATATCTTCCTGCGTTTGCAAGATTAAAAATCGGATCCAAGATGCGTCAGGATCGTATGGACCGTCTCTTCCATGTCAAGTCCCGTCTGGGAGACCGTGATGTCCGCGTACTTTTCATACAGCGGTGTACGCTCCGCGTAAAGATCTTCGATCGACTGCCCGTCTTTTAGCACGACGCCGCGCTTCCTTGCGTTGTGCAGCCTTTTCTTGAGCGTATCAAGATCGATCTCAAGGTAAACGATCGTGCCGGTGCTCTTTAAGTGGCGCATCGCGTCCCCGCAATAGACCACACTGCCGCCCGTTGCGATCACGCTGCCGGTTTCCTCTACGTCCTTGCAGGCATCCGCCTCGATCCGCAGAAACGCATCCAGCCCTTCCGATCCGATGATCTCCGACAGTTTCTTACCGCAGCGCTTCTGGATCAGAAGATCCGTATCGATAAAATCACGGCCCGTGACTTTTGCAAGGATGACCCCTGCCGTACTCTTGCCGGATGTGGGCATCCCGATCAAAATGATATTACTCTTCATCCTTTATATACTTCCTGAAAAACGCGGTCTCGTCATCATTGGCTTCTGATGCGACCGCAAGCCTGACATTTACATGGAACACGTGTCCCGTACTCTTGTCCCCGTAGATCTTCGATTCACATTCCACGCCTCTCTCCCGCAGGAGCTGCGCCATCGGTTCGCAGGCGTCTTTTAAGAAATCACCCTCCGCGGAAAACAGATAAGCCGGCGGAAAATCCGACGTGATAAACCGCAGCACATCCAGCTGCTCCCCGTACTTGTCCGGATCGCTCCCGAGGTAATCGCGCATGACACCTTTGGGGCCGCTCTTTGCGACGCGGTCTTTCAGATCATACATGCCGCAGTTTAAGCCGACGGCACGGATTGTAATGTCCTTCTTGCGAAAGCCCATGATCGCGCGGTAGGCGGGATTCGAATCGATCACCGCGTACTGGCTTGCAAGCTGTGCGCCCGCAGAATCACCGAGCAGAAAAACATTGGAAAGATCCATCGGATACGCGTTACGGTTTGCGATCAGATGATCGATCACCGCAGACAGATCCTCAAGCGGTGCCGGATACTTATACTTCGGCGCCAGCCTGTAATTGAAATTGATCACGCAGAAGCCTCGTTTTGCAAGATCGGCGCAGTAGAATTTATAGATCTTCGTGCTGCCGTAAACATAGCCGCCGCCGTGAAAACTGATGATCACGGGCAGGACCTTTTTTGCACCTTCCTCCTGCGTTCCCGCACCGGACACATCACAGGAAGCCGGATAGCAGATATCCAGCGTGTGGTATTTCGGATCCGTCGCGTAGGACAGTCCTTCGATGTATCTGACATCATCGGGGATCTTCATTCCGGCATCTCTCTTCTTATCCGACCTTGCGGCCATGATATTCATCAGCAAAGCCTCAAACGTCATACGGCCTCCTTACGGGAGTTTCTTTTCGACAAATGCGCAGATCTCTTCGAACGAATTTAAGTTCTCCGGCTCGATCACCAGAACGCCGATCCGGTCCGCGATCACGACTTTCTTAAAATAGCCCCAGAGCATACGTACGAAGCCTTCCGAGAGATTGTCCGGACGGATCGCATGCCTCTCCTTGATCTGCGGCATCAGTTTTCTGTAGAGATTGATCGGGCCTTCGATGATCGACGGAAAAAACGTGACGAACGCAAAGAACGAAATGAAATCATGCTCCGCCTCATGTTTCTTATGCGAGATATCCAGCAGATACGCGCAGAGCGTCAGCGTGTAGTAGGATATGCCGATCGGCATGATCCACTCCGCAAGACCGATCCCCTTTAAGGCCAGCGTCTGCTGCAGCAGTTCGTAGGTAAATCGGAAGAATTTAAAATAGCACAAAAAGCCGACCACGAAACACAGCGACCCGTACAGCAGCACCCCGGAGAGGATGCGCTTTTTATCCCGTACCGCCTTTTCCAGAAGAAGGCCTGCCGCAAACACGAATACAACCAGAATGACGATAACGAGCAGAATGGTTTTTCTGGTCATGAGACAGATCAATATGCAGTTTGCTGCCGCGATCAGATACCGCTGCGCGTTTGTCTTCTGCAGCAGGTAATACGCCGCAAGAAAGGCAAGCACGAACAGCAGATAGCGGATAGATGTCAGTTCCAATTAACTTACCTGCCTAAACAGTACTCAATATGATATAATATAACACAGTTCTCGAAATGGAAAGGGTTCTTAAGGGTAAATGCTGTTCAATTCGATACATTTCCTTTTATTCTTACCGATCGTTGTGATCGTTTTTTATTGCCTGCCGGCAAAAGTCAGATACTTATGGCTGCTTGCCGCAAGCTATTATTTTTATGCGCAGTGGAACCCTGTTTATCTGCTTCTGATCCTCGGCTGCACCGTTGTAACCTACGTATCGGCGCTTCTGATCGAATCCCGGTCAAGGTCCAAAGCCGTCATGGCCGGCACTCTGATTATAACACTCGGCGCCCTGTGTTACTACAAGTACACGCCGATGCTCCTGCATCTTGCAGAAACCGTTCTTTCCTGGTTTCGGATCGATGCATCCCGCCTGCAGACCATGGACATCCTGCTGCCTGTCGGGATTTCCTTCTTCACGCTGCAGTCGATCGGCTATGTGATCGACGTATGGAGAGGCGACACCAAAGCGGAGTACAACTTTTTCCGCTTTGCCCTTTTCGTCTCCTTCTTTCCGCAGCTTGTCGCGGGACCGATCGAGCGGTCAAAGAACCTGCTCTCCCAGCTTTATTCCGTACAGAAATTATCCTATGAAAACATCCGCCGCGGACTGCTGCTCGTCGGATACGGCCTGTTCCTGAAAGTCGTGATCGCAGACAGGGCTGCAATGATCGTAAATACCGTTTTTGAAGGTCTGAGCGAATACACCGGGCTTTATGTGGCGATCGCAGCCTTCTTTTTTGCCATTCAGATCTACTGCGATTTCTACGGCTATTCCGTGATCGCGAAGGGCTCGGCCTTAATGCTTGGTATCCGGCTGATGGATAATTTCAACGCGCCCTATTTTTCTCAGAGCATCAAGGAATACTGGAGCCGGTGGCATATCTCGTTATCGACCTGGTTCCGTGACTATCTTTACATCCCGCTTGGCGGCAACCGCAAGGGAAAACGCCGCACGCAGTTAAACCGCCTGATCGTCTTTGCCGTGAGCGGCCTGTGGCACGGGGCGGCTCTGTCCTATATGGCATGGGGCATCCTGAACGCGCTCTTCCAGACCGGAGAAGATATATGCAAATGGCTCGGCGCCAAGTGGTTCCCGAACAGAGTGCCCGATAAGAACCGGTTTTCTTCGCGGCTTTTTGCCACGCTGCGCTCCTTTATCCTGTTTGATCTTGCATGGATCCTCTTCCGTGCCGGCGGGATCAGACCGGCCCTTCTTGCGTTCCGTTCCATGTTTTCCACCTTCAATCCGTTCATTTTCTTTGACGGTTCCGTCTTTACGCTTGGCGTCGACAAAAACTACATGGCCATCCTCATGGTTTCCATCTTGATCCTGGCCATCGTGGATATACAGAAATATAAGGGTATCGATGTGGTTGACCGCTTTTTTGCGCAGAGTCCCGCCTTCCGCCTGATCGCGGAGCTCAGCCTGGTATTCGGCATCGCCCTGTTCGGATGCTACGGAGAAATGTATGATGTGCAGCAATTCATTTACTTCCAGTTTTAAAAAGTTCATCCCCGTCCTGATTCTTGTGATCCTGATCATCACGGTCGGGAAGTGCCTGAACTATGTCTATCTGGACGATTATATCGACGGTTCCGCCAGAAATTTCTGGCATAATTTCTATCACTATGACCGCGGGATCGACAGCATCTGCATCGGCAGTTCGCACGTGCAGTGCGACGTGGATCCGCAGGTGCTCACTGACTTAAGCGGCCGGGAATTCTATGACATGTCCACGAGCGCGCTCCCGCAGAACGGATGCTACTATCTGCTGCGCGAAGCCTGCAGGGAATACGACATCAAACACGTATATCTGGAGATGTTCTACGCTGTCAATATCTGTTCGGAAGAAGACGGAACATATGTGGACAGGATCGAGAGCGGCAGGAATTTCAACTGGCGCAATACCGACTATATGAAGCCGTCCCTCAACCGGCTGCTCTACAAGCTTTCGATCGGCCCTGTCGAGAACTACCCGGAGATCTTTGTGCCGTTCATCCGCTACCGCTCACAGCTGTTTGACGACGGACATTTTAATTATGAACTGATCAGACATGCAATGCGTGCCAAGCGGGATCCTTCGTACTTAAACTACGGGGAAACCGATATGCCCCTGCGGGACGGAGAGATGAGACTGCTTAAGAACGGATTTCAGGACAGTACGATCACATGCGGTCCGGATAAATTTACGCTCTACCCGAATGTGGATCTGACCAGACGAAAGATCGGTGATACGACGAAAAAGTATATCGAAAAGATCGCATCCTTCTGCAAAAGAAACGACATCGAACTGACATTCTTCATATCACCGATGCACAGACTGCAGACGATGTCCACGGTCGACTATGACGCCTACCATGCGCAGGTCGCAGAGCTTGCGGCAGAACTCGATGTGCCTTTCTATGATTTTAACCTTGCCCGGGAGGAATACCTGCGGGAGATCATCCGGCCGGAGAACATGATCGATCCGGAGCATTTCAACCGGTACGGCGCAGAAAAGTTCTCAACGCTTTTCTGGCAGGTGATCTCATCGGATCCGGCAGAGGCGCGGAACTATTTCTACAACTCGTTTTCAGAAGCGCTCGAACAGTCAGAGCCTGAAGTCTACGGGCTCTGGGGCCTTGATTTTGTCGAAAATCAGGACGGCGGATATGACAGGATCAACCGCATCGTTTCCAATCACCCGGAGGCCTTCTCCTATGACGTGACGATCCTTCCCGATGGCATAGAAGCGTATGCTGCAGAGGATCTGAGCGCTGAAGGCACCTTCTCTTTCCCGCTGAACGGAACGGGCACGATCCTCATCAAGGCGCAGAACAAAGAAAACGGCTCAATACGGGAGCTTGAGCTGCCGTACAAGCCGTAAACCGGTATCCGCTTAAAAAGCGGTTTTTACTCGCCCAGAAGGTCTTTATCGATCACCATTTCCACATGATCCTTGCGCACGCCGACGGTGATGTTCTTTGCGATGTTTGCAACGATCGATTTCTCGAGTTCATCCCAGGCCTGCGTTGCCTTCTCGCTGTTCCTGTCTTCCTTTCCGAGGGATTTCTTATACTGGTCAAGAGACCAGGTGAACATGATGTCGGAAGGATTGCCGCCCATCGATGCAACATCCACATAACCCATGCCGTACTTCTGCTGCAGATTCACAACGTTCTCATAGTTTAAGATCCCGTTCTCGATCATGTCGCCGATCTTGGACATGAAGCCTCTTGCGTAAGCATTCTTACCGCTGTTTGATACGGAGAGAAGTTCCTTCTTCTTGTTGATGTCCATATCGGATGTGGCAACCACATGCAGTCTGCAGCAGTTATCCTGCGTTAAGAGCCAGAGCGAAGCGCTGTACTGTCCCGTCATGGCCTTGAGCATCCCAAGCGTCTCCTCTACAAGCAGCCGCACATGCAGCATGTCCCTGGGTGCAAGATCAAATTCCTTCAGATAGCTGTCAACGCGCGCCAGCGTATCCTCGTTTACCGCAGCAGCGCTGCTGACCATCAGTTTCTTCTCGTTCATGCGTTCTCCTTTTCCCATTTCATTCCCTTGCCGCGGGTAAATGCCCTGCTTTCCTCAAGCGGCATCGGTTTGCCGAAATAATATCCCTGCGCTCTCTCACAGTTTACTTCCTTCAGGAAGTTGTAATGCGTTTCACTCTCCACGCCCTCGCAGAGCGGCTCGAGTCCCATGCCCCGCGAACCGTTGATGATGTAGGCCATGAGTTTCCCGGTCTTGGGGTTGTGATCGTAGTTGCGAAGGAAGATCAGATCCAGTTTCAGCACATCAAACGAATACTCGGCAAGCGTGTTGAGCGAGGAATACCCGCTCCCGAAATCGTCCAGCCATACGCGGTAGCCGAGCTTCCGCATCGCGTCGCATTCCGATTTGATGTAGCCGACGTTGTCGTTCAGAGCACTCTCCGTGATCTCCAGATCGAGCATGGTGCGCGGCATGTCGTAGGCCGCCCTATTCTCTTCCACGATCCCGAAGATATCGCACAGTTCAAAATCAAGTCTTGAGATGTTGATGGATACCGGCACGATATCCTCTCCGGCCTCCTTTAAGGCCTTGTAATCCGCGCAGACCTTGCGGATCACGTAAGTGTCCACCAGATGGATCAGATGGAACTGCTCCAGCGTCTCGATAAAATCACCCGGCGAGAGCATGCCGAACTGCGGATCGATCCAGCGCACCAGCGCTTCGTAACCGCAGATCTCTCCGGTCCTGACGCGGATGACCGGCTGGTAGAACACCTTGATATATTCATGGGCGATCGCCTCGTCAATATGATCCACCACATACTGCTGTCTGCGCAGCCGTTCACGAAGCATCTCATCATAGATACAGCAGCTGACAACATGTCTGTTTTTGATGCTGTTGCAGGCCAGTCTCGCATGATCGCAGGCCAGACCGACTTCGGCTCTGCGGTCGTCCAGATAATAGATACCCGCCTTGACTCTCACGCGCTTGTTCACGTCATCGGACAGCAGCATCTCACGGATGACGGTATCCACCCTGCTCTCCACTTCCTCCCGCGATCCGGTCGCGCAGACCACAAAATGATCGTCGGAAAAACGTGCCACGGTCGCATCCTCAAAAACTTCCCGCAGGATGTTGGCCAGATCGCACAGCAGCTCATCGCCGAGCTTAAAGCCGTGCCGCTCGTTGTAGAGCTTGAAGTTCGGAATGTCAAAATGGATGAACGAGATATCCTGCCTGCGTCCCCGGGGCGAAGATAAGAGCATCTGTACCTTCTGGTAGAAGAAGGACATGTTAAAGAGCCCCGTCAGCTGATCCGTCCCGTGATCCATGGAAAGGATCTCCGCTTCCGCATAGGAATTCCGGTTATGGTTCAGATACTCGTTCTGATCCACATCCACGATGAACACATAGAAAAAGCTCTTGCCGTTATGCCAGTGGAGCAGATGTCCGAAATCCTCGATATAGCGGATGTCTCCCTGCTTCGTTTGGATCCTGTATCGTACATAATCGTGGCGCCTCTCGCCAAACAGCGTCTGCGCCTCGATCTGGTTTTCGATCTTGTTCAGATCGTCCGGATGCACCATCCCCTTAAACGATCCGCTGACGAATTCCATGAATTCCTCAAAGGTCTCGCACCCGAACAGTTTTGTAACGTTGGGTTCCGCGAAAACGATCCGTTCCTCGCCTTCCGCTTCGTAAATAAAAAACCCTCCCGGAAGTCCGACAGGTATGCTGCCGCCGATCCCGCTTTCATATAATCCGTTCTTCATGCCGCAACCCTCCCACGTAATCTATTATTTACGCAAATGAGTGCAAAATCAAGTGAAAATCTTCTTCTCAGCGTGCCAGATACGCACGCAGTTCCGACACTCTTTCCTTCATGTCATAATACCCCAGCCAGTAGAGCGCACCGAGCTTTTCCATATCACCCTCAAACCTTGTGACTTTCACTTCTTCGGACGGTGCCATCAGGAAAACATCCCCCCGCTCCTCGGCAGATAAGAGTTCTTCCGTTACGGTGTTAAAATCAACCTCCGCCTGTTCCATGCTCCTGACAAGGTTCGGATAGTTTTTGTACAGTCTTCTTGCCGTTTTCAGTTCACCCGGCTCCGTCCGGTACGTCCGCTCGCGTGTCTTAACGACCATGACTTTTTGATCGCCCTGCTTAACGGCCCAGTCATACGGAATGTTCACGGAGCATCCCCCGTCCAGATAAGGAATGCCGCCGATCACGACAGGTCTCGAAACATAAGGAACCGTCGCGGATGCGCGCAGCGCGCGGCAGAAACTGCAGTTGACTTTCTCGAAATATTCGATGCCGCCCGTCAGCATGTTGGTGGCCCCGACGGCAAGCCGCCGCTCGGTCTTCTTCAGCCGCTCCTTATCCAGCGGATGCTCTTTTAAGATCTCATGAAAGAGATAGGAAAAACCCGTGATCCCGTGGTCCCTGCCAAAGGCTTTGAAGCCGCAGTAATTCGGATCATGCCTGTAGGTCAGGTCGATCCTCGCACTCCAGCCGATCTGCCCTGCAACATAGCCGACGCCGGAAAGCGCGCCCGCCGAGATCCCGACCGTCTTGCGGAAGTTGATCCCGTCCTCCATCAGCGCGTCCAGCACGCCAAGCGTGTAAAGTCCCTTCCAGGCACCGCCCTCCAGGACAAGGCAGCCCTCCGTGATAGTATCATCCGCCCGTCCCTGCGGCAGTTTGTCCAAATCGCTGTAAACTTTCAAACCGGTTCCCCTCTGTCCCGTTCCTTTTTTATAACCGGGCCCGACAATGATTTTCTCTCATAAAAAACGGCCCGATCAGGGCCGCATTTCATCGCATTCAAGCGTTACCGCAGAACGCTTTCTTATCCTGATACATTCTCTGTGATCCGTAAAAAGCCCTTATACCACCTTGGTTCCGCATGCCTCGCAGAACATTGCATCCGGCAGGATCAGAGCGCCGCATTTCGGGCACGCACCGCGACCCGCGGGTGCCGGAGGCGGAACCGGTGCGCCCGGTGCTTCTCCAACCCTCTGTCCGCACTGCTCACAGAACATCGCATCATCAAGCAGCGGGCTTCCGCAATTCTGACATACTCTGGGTGACGGTGCCGCCGGCGCCGGTCCGAATGTTCTCTGCAGAACCGGCTGTACGGGTGTTACCGAAGGTGCCGGCTCCGGCTGGGGAACAGGCTCGTCTACCGCAGGTTCTTCCGGACAAATGACGGAAAAATCACGTTCCGGAACACTTGCGCCGCACTTGTTGCAGAACACGCTGTCCGACGTGATGATCGCGCCGCATTTCTCACATTTTGTCTTATCCTCGAGACTTAAGCGGTACAGCTGCCACAGTTTCTCGTTTTCAACCTTTTTATCGATCTCGGCCATATCCGATGCATAGTCGGAATCAGCCTTATCCTTCTCCGCTTCAAATACTCTCTTTCCGAGTTCCCAGAACGCTTTCTGCGTCTCCTTAACGGCATTCCGGTAACCTTCCTCTGCTTTTGCGACCGCAGCAGGTGACGGCTGTGCAGGGGCATTGCCCGTATTGAAGTTCATTCCGTTCATTCCATCCATTTTGTATCCCTCCGTGTAAAAGTACTATTCTGTATCTCACATTATATTACATCCGCACGGATTTGTGTAGTTACCTCAGGATATAATCGGCATGGTGCTTTTCCATGTACTTCCGTGCGCTTTCCTCATCCCTCACATACACCCATCTAAATCCGTCGGAAGCTCTGGCCTTAAGGCTGTTCAGTTTCTCTTTCGATTCGTTGATGACAAGTATCACCGGCTTGTTTTCTTCCGAATCACCCGCCGCATCCAGAGCTGCGATCTGCTCGCTTGTAAGGATCAGATCCCTCTTCAGGTATTTATGCAGGAGGCTCTCAAGATCGGCATACATGACGGGTTTGGACAGATAATCCGTAAAGCCTTCCCTGATGTAGGAATCCCTTGCGCCAAGGATCGCATCGGCTGTCAGCGCGATGACCGGTGTGCCCTTTGCCAGGTCCTGTTTTCTGATCTCTTCCAGGGTCCGGACACCGGACATACCCGGCATCATCTGATCGAGGAAAATGACATCAAAGGTTTCACCCGACAGAATGTTCAGACACTCTCTGCCCGATTCGGCCGTGGTAACATTGATCCTCGTATCCTCTAAGAGGCTCTTGATCACCTCCAGGTTCATGTCATTGTCATCCACGACCAGAATACGCGCCGAAGGCGCGACAAGCGAAGGCCTGTAGTCCTCTTTGTATTCCTGCATCCGCATGATATTCTGGGCAAAATCACCGATCGGGGTCGCATCCGCCACATCCTGCTTCATCTGCGCCGTGAATGTGCTTCCCTCACCGTACCTGCTGCTGACGCCGATCGTTCCTCCCATCATCTTGACCAGACGCATCGTGATGTTGAGTCCGAGACCTGTGCCCTCGATGTTTCTGTTTCTGTCGGCATCCAGCCGCCGGAATGATTCAAACAGTTTGCCAAGGTCTTCGTTTCTGATCCCGATCCCGGTATCCGAGACGACGACCGTGAGCATCTGCGCGTCCTTCTCATACGAAACATCTATGGAAACACTGCCTTCATGCGTATACTTGATCGCATTGTTGATCAGATTGAGCATGACCTGCCTTACCCTGATCTCATCTCCGAGAAGGACGGAAGGGATCTCCCCGGAAACCTTCAGATCATACGAAAGTCCCTTGTCCTGTGCTTTCTTCATTGTCATGTTGACAACATCGTTCATGACGGATGCGAAGTTATATTCCACCGGCAGCAGTTCCAGCTTCCCGGCTTCGATCTTTGAAAAATCAAGGATATCGTTGATGATGGACAAAAGCGTCTTGCCCGCACTCCGTATGTCGAGCGCATATTTCCTGACGGGCTCCTGCGGGGAAGACCTTAGTATCATTTCATCCATTCCGATGATCGCGTTCATCGGGGTCCTGATCTCATGGGACATATTGGCAAGAAAATCACTCTTTGCCTTGTTCGATGCATTTGCGGCATCTTTTTCCAGTTCGAGGAGTTTCCTGTCATAGGAAGCCTTCTGCTCCTCGAGTTTCATCTCCTCCATCTGCTTCGTATACCTGCTCTCATTCCGGTATCCGATGTAATAGAACACGGCGATCATCGCAAATACAAGCGCATAGATCAGCGCATTGATCAGGATCTGATTCCGGGTCTCCGCATACAGCTCGGTGTCGGCCGTCAGCATGACGACGTGCCAGTTGTTGACCACTTCGTTGACGTATACCGTACTCTGTTCCCCGTTATATTTGATCGTGAAGTCGCCGCTTCCCACTCTCATGATCTCAGAAAAGAGCTGCGCGCCTTCCGGCGTGTCATTTAAATTGGTCCCTTTCACGCTCTCATTGCCGTGTGCCACGATCAGGCCGTCCTCCGTTACCACGAACCCGTATCCCCTGCCGTTCACGGTCAGTTCATCCATCATTTCCTGGATCCCTTTGAGCTGTACATCAAGCGAGATGATATTCTGACGGTCCGGCAGCATCCTGCTCACGGATATGATCACATTTCCGGTCTGCGCATCCACATACGGCGGGACGAAAACCGCCTCTCCGTCCGCCTCTTTTGCCCTGATATACCAGTCTCGTGTTGCCGGGTCATATCCCTCCGGCGGTTCCCAGTTCAAGCCGTCCATATACTGGGACATGATATACCCGTACAGACCGGTGAAGTTCTCATTGAACTGCTCTTCCACATTCGTTGTCTCCTCCACAAGGAATTCCTTGATCCTTGCCGATGTGGTTCCCGATATGAGCATATGATACACGCCGTCGGCGGTAACATGGAGCACCGTCTGAGCGGTGTTGAGATGATTGTCGATCATGGAGGAAACATTCAGAAGCCTGTCCTCGATCACGGCAGTCGAATTCGATACGGCGGCTTTTTTCATGAGACGCGAAGTATAGACTGCCATAACGGAAATGAACACAAACACAAGAATGAGCGGTATGAACATACCGTTCTTTTTGCGTGCGTATTTCTTTTTTTTCTTAGTCAAGTTCTCATAATCCTGCGCGTTCATCCTTTATCCCCTTTACAAGGTCTTATTCGATCGTAAAGTATTCTTTCGGCACACTGATCTTTGTTGCACCCATATAGTGACCCGGATCGCCGAAGATATAGGTGTCCTGATAGAGCAGAAAGATATTGTCCAGCACTTCGCCTGATGTGGCATTCGTAAACCTGGATCCGTTCCACTCGGTCTCCGGTGAATAGACGGAATAGGCCGACAGGATATCGCCAAGATCTGTCAGCTTGCTTTTTCCCGTAAGAACATTGTAGGCGTGTTCGGCAAGGCCTGCCGAATTCGTGAATCCGCAGGAAGATGTCCATGTTCCGAACCTTCCGGCTCCGCCTTTGGCAACAATGGCATCCTCAACTTCTTTTGTGATCGTTTCAAAGTTTCCGTTGGCGCCTGTAAGATCCAGATCCAACGCCCCCGGGTATCCCATGATCGGCGAGGGCAGATCGGCCTCGATAAAGTATCCGCCATACTCCAGCAACCCTTTGATCAGCGGCTCCGTATGCGCGTCATTGGTGCAGAAATATGCACAGTTGCGTCCGTATTTATCCACCCATTCGGGGATATGTTCCGTGACATATGCCTGGGCTCCCGGGACGCCCACCTCGGTCGTCGGATCCGGAGCCTCTTCCATCGCAAAGGTCATGCCGAACTCTTCACAGGCCGCCTTCATGATATTCACACGCCTGATGTAGGATTCATAAGAAAGATGCCGCGGAAAAGAAATATGCACGAATGTATCACATCCGAGATCATGCGCGCTCTTGATGATCAGGTATCCGCGGGAGACAAAATCATTATTGACCACAAGATCCGCAACATTCCTGATATCATCAAAGTCGTCAAAAGCCTCTCCTGCAATGCAGAGGATGTCGGGGCGTTTTTCCTTGACCAGTCTGAACGCATCCGTAGTCCCCTCGATCGCCTGGTTGACTATGATCGCCCTGATCTTGGGATCGTCGGCCAGATTCACGATCGTTTGGATCGTTACATCATATTCTTCGGTAAAGTTATCCGGATATATGGCAAGTGTGACTTTATCTGCACCGTATTTGTCACGGAACGCCTCGGCACCGCGCCTGTCGTCCTCAGACTGCGCATACGATCCGGTAACGATGCCGATACGGAAATCGTCCTCATCCGGTTCTTCTTCCGTTTCGTTCCCGCTTTCCGCAGCTTCAGCCACCTCCTCTGCAGGAGCGCTCTCCGGCGCCGCTCCGGCCGGCGCATCCGCTCCGGCGCAGGCCGCAAGCAGCGCTGCCGAAACGAATGCGAGCAAAACACTCATTATCTTTCTTTTCATACCTTTCCTCCTCATTTTACAGGGCCGTGCTCTCAGGAATGTTTCGCACCGGCCTCCATGATCCCTGCAACTTCGTGTTTTTCCAGATATTTATCCCTTGCGGCTTCACCCACGGCGCATACACATCTGTATATGCCGTCAAGCCTTGTTTTTTCCTGTTTCAGTATTTCCGGATCATCTCCCCAGATCAACAGGACAGGAAGTTCGTCAGCCCCGCTCGGAGAAAGCTGTTTCTCTTTCGGAATGTACTCCTTCAGCACCGCCTCGAGCACTTCGTACTTAACCGGCTTGGAGATATAATCCGTAAATCCCTTGGCAATATAACTCTCCCTCGCACCGATGATCGCATCCGCGGTAAGCGCCACGACCGGAACCCCGTTCAGGATCCCAAGCCGCATCATTTCGGAAAGCGTCTCCTCGCCGCTCATGCCGGGCATCATCTGATCCAGAAGGATACAGTCATAGCGGGTGATTTTAACTCTCTCCATGCATTCCGCACCAGACAGCACGTAATCGGCCTTGATCTTCGTATCCCGCAGCAGCCCCTTCATGACATCCAGATTCATGTCGTTGTCATCTACGACCAAAACCCTTGCATTCGGTGCATACAGCCCGACTTCATCGCTTTCCAGATTCTTGAGATAGTTCCGTACCGCGTTGGAGAAATTTCCGATCGGCTCGGCCTTGACCACCTTCTGCTGCACGGTGACCGTAAAGGTACTTCCCTTGCCGTATTCACTCTCAAACGAGATCGTTCCGTCCATCATCTGCAGCAGACGGCTCGTGATGTGAAGCCCCAGGCCTGTCCCCTCGATGCTGTGATTTTTACGTTCATCCAGGCGCTGGAAGCTCTTGAACAGTTTATCCTTGTCCTCATCACGGATCCCCGTTCCGGTATCTTCCACCTCGGCGATTAGGTTGACATAATTGCCCATCAGGACCGGTTCGGCAGTGATCTCCACGCAAACACGTCCTTCCTGTGTATACTTGATCGCGTTGTTGATGATATTGAGCAGGATCTGACGGATGCGGATCTCAACACCCTCCAGGACAGAAGGGATACTGTCGGATACGTGAAAATCAAACTGCAGCCCTTTCTTCTGCGCGCGGATCCGCGTGATATTGAACACGTCATTTAAAACGGAAGCCGTGTCGTATTCGGCAGGAATGATCTCAAAATTACCGGACTCGATCTTGCTTAAGTCCAGGATATCGTTGATGATGGACAAAAGCGTATTGCCCGCGCTTTTGATCTCAAGCGCATAATCCCTGACCCTGCTCTCTTTCGTATCCCGTATGATCATCTCGTCCATGCCGAGGATACCGTTCAAAGGCGTGCGGATCTCATGGGACATATTTGCCAGGAAATCATCCTTTGCCTGATTGATATGCGCCAGTTCGTTTGCTTCCAGTCTGATGCCGATCAGCTGCTTGATCGTGTGGATGATTGAGCAGATCATGAAACCGAAAAGACCGAATGCCAGAAAGAGTCCCGAAAAGATCCCGTTGTGCGCGAACTGATACTCGGCGATCTGGATCAGCGCCGCCACGGCCAGAACCGCGAATCCTACGGCAACAAAGATATATTCCCTGATGTAATGCCGCCTGATATCCGTTATGAGCGAAACGACCATTGCGATGATCGAAAAGAGCGCACAGATCGCAGAACATATGAAGCTGTTGGCAAGCGGGACTTTGCCGCTCACGAACAGAACGGAACAGGTAATCAGGTTCAAAACGGTCACAATGAGCGCCGCCCCCTCGATCTTACGGTAACGCCCCTTCTGCAGCGAATCGATGAACACGAGGAACGGAAGCGGCATGATCATCACCATGAGAAACGGTGTGTCCGACATGACGGAGATGTTCCTGGCATAAAGCTGCCGGAAGATCGAGTTGGACAGTACCCAGCAGGCACCGATGATAACGCCGAGCGACAGATGTTCCATCTCCAGATATTTGTTATGGATATACTTGTAAACAACGGAAGCGACCAGACAGATCACGCCCAGGATCAGCAGTGCGAGACCGACGAACAGTTCCAGCCCGTAATACTTAAACAGGTAAGTCAGGATCCCGATCCTGGTCCCGATGTACACTTCATAGACCATGCCGAAGTTGTATTCGTAGTGCACTCTCAGGGTCGCGCCGGCATCCTCCGGATAGAGCGAAGCCATGACGTAGCACTCCGCGGACCGGTCGCCGAAAAGGGAATAATCCTCGGTATGATAGCTCTGTCGGAGCTCGTCATTGATATAGATGTCCATATCCATGCCGCGAAAACAGAGCACCGCATAATCCTTATTGAATTGTTCGGGAAGAGTTGTCTCAAGAACGATCGCCGAATCGGTCCTGCCGGGCACGGCATAAGGCACCCGGCTGCCGTCCGCTTTGACCTGTACCCATTTGTCACCCGGAAGGATATCACAGATATTTCCGTTGACCGGGACATTTTGGGGCAAAACGATCTGGCCGATAATGATATAGCCGAATACAATGATAAGAATGATGGAAAGAATAAACCTGATCTTTTTCAGCATATTACCTACTCAGAAGATACACAGGGGCTGCGTCACTCAATGGCCGGCAGGATCTCCTTCACGATCTCTGCAGCTTCGTCATACATGAAATCCTCAATGGAACCGATCGCCTCTTTCAGCCTCCCGGCCTGCGTGATCCGGAAGGGATAACCCGAAAGCTTTACCGCAAGCTCCCGTGCCTTTTCATCGTCAAAATCATCCAGAGCCTCCAGCAGTTTTGCGGCAACATCCTTTGCTTCTTCCGCAGAGATCTCATCCGCGGCGCGGACATCCCCGAGTTCGCCCACGGGCTTCAGGGTTTCGATCAGCTGCGCATACTCTTCCATGACGGAAGGATTCACACCTGCGACAAAATCAAGATCATTGTCTCTTGCCGCCATCTCCAGCGACTCAAAATGCTCTGACAGCTTCAGCGCACCGATCATTCTGGCATTGCTCTTTAAGGCATGGACCGTGATCATGTAGCTTTCCAGATCCTTTGCCGCCAGGCTCTCATCCACCTGCCGCCTGTTCTTTTCATGGTTTTTAAAGAACCGCTGCACCGCTGAAAGATACTTGTCGGCTCCGCCTGTATACGATATGCCTGTTCGTGTATCCAGTCCCGCCTCTGCAAGCCAGTTCAGATCAATTCCCATTCTCTTTTTCCTCCAGCGCATCTATGATCTTGGCAACGATCTCCGATCTCTTCGACGGCTTGACCAGATATCCCTGCGGCCGCAGCTCGGTCAGTGCCTGAATGACATTTTTCTTCTCCGTAACGCCTGTCAGGAACATGATCGGAATATCGCTCCAGTCCCTGGTCTCGCGGATCCTGCGCAAAACCTCCGGGCCGTCCATGACGGGCATCATATAGTCAAGAAGGATCAGATCACACTTCTTTTTGGCCAGATAGCGGAAGGCAGCCTCTCCTGTTTTCACGCAGGTCACATCAAAGAATTCCTTCAGCTGCTCCTTGATGTGGTAGAGCTGTTCGGTATCATCATCCACAACAAGGATCTCCCTGCGGTGCAGCTCCGGAACGCTTTCATTGACAAACTCCCGGAATGCGGAACTGCTCGTATCCTTCTCCTCCTCCAGCCTTTTCTCGATCTCACTCAGCTTTTCATACAGAGCAAAGAGCGAAACAGGCCTTGACAGGAACAGCGCCCGCTCCAGCTCGGTATATTTCATGAACAGTTTCTCATCTGCCTCGTCCGAAACGACGATCGTAGTGATGTTGCCCTGCATCAGCGCCGAACGCATCACATTATAGGCCTGAATCGAATCCGCCGTCTCGTCTCCCAGACAGATGATCACAACTTTCGGCAGTTCGGCCAGCATCAGATCGAACAGCATGGTCTTATTCGCATCGCACTTGACGGTCATGTAGCCGCGATCCGCCTGAAGATGCTCACAGATATCCTGCGCGATCTTTCTGTTTCTTCCCGTTACCAAAACTTTTAATTCCATCCCCATACTCCGTTACTTTTATTTTCCGCCCGTTAAGGTCCGCATCGTTCAGCCGCGGCCGTGAATGTTTTCGAGCAGTTCGTTCATCTCCGTTACTTTATGTTTCCAGTACAGATAGTTGCATAGCCAGATGATCACATAGACGACCACGTATCCCGCAAGTGCGATCGCAAGTTCCGCGCCCGGCTTCCACCATTTCATCGGGATCTCGATCGCTAGGATCGTGGCCAGCGTCAGGGATGCATGCACGACCGTCTGTTTTGTGATACCCCAGCTCTCGATCTCGTAGACCGTCATGGCTCCGAAAGGTATCATTCCGTGCAGGCCCGACATAATGACATGGAGCAGAAGACTGCGTCCTTCCTTATTGACCGGCGGTATCATCCATATGGCAACTCCTACGAGCATGCCCAAAACACAGCCGGCAAGTGAATTGATAATGAATTTCGCACGAAGATTCATGATTCACACCTCCAACGTTCTGCCCCGTGAGAGCATTTCCCTGATCTGCTTCACATGCCTTCTTGATACCCACGACTTGACCCCGCAATCGAATTCAACTCCTACGGTCCCCGCCATGTTAAAATCAAAGCATTTCACTTTGTATAGATTGATGATCTCGGATTGGGAAATGCGAAGGAACCTTGCCGGATCAAGCACCTCTCCGAGTCCGATGAGCGTCATTCTGGCCAGATAAGAAGCATCCTCCGTCTCCAGCACTACCTTCCGTCCCTCCGTATGCGCCCTTATGATGTCGCGCTGGGACACAAACACGACCTTGTCATCCTTTTTGGCAACGATCTGCGGGTAATCGGCGTCGGATACGTTTTCAATGGCACTGATGATATTCTCGACCTGCCGGGTATTTGTCCTTGTTCTGATCGTTACATGGGGATCCGCATACTGATCGTCGAGTACGACTTCGATGTCTACCATGTTCTTCATCTGTTCACCGTCCGTTTTCCTAAGAACTGTATACAAAAAGTATAACACAGAAAACGGGCTTTCATGGCGTGTATATTCGGTCGTTTTCCGTGTAAATCCGGCATTTTCCCTCTCCCGCTTCGTGATAAGCCTTTATGATTGCTTTTTGATCCGGAGAACGGTAAGATGTTCTTGGCGGCTGACACGCCCGGAAAGGAAGGCAAAATGGATAAACTGGAACAGGCAAGAGAAATGTTTGCAAAAGACCGGTTCGCAACGGAGCAGACCGGCGCTGTGGTTGAAGAGGTCACACCGAACCATGCCAAATGCAGCATGAAGATCACGGAGAAGCACAGAAACGCCTATGGCAGCGTCATGGGCGGCGCTATCTATACGCTTGCGGATTTCGCGTTCGCGGTCGCGTCCAATTTCGAACAGGAGAAAGCCTGCGTCAGCATCACCGGAAATGCCGTATTCCTCTCCGCCTCCCGCGGCAGCATACTCTACGCCGAAGCGGATCTGTTAAAGGACGGCAAAAACAATTGCTTCTATGAAGTGAATGTATATGATGATCTGGACCGCCGGATTGCCGTCGTTACCTTCACCGGCGCGCATGTGCCATTTCCAGCGTAAAAAACATGCAATCAAGATTCGCAGAGCTTCGCTCTCCTGCGGAAGATGGGGTGCACGACGTCCGGTGGACGTCGGTATTGCGCCGACCGAGACCCACCTGATTCGCAGAGCTTCGCTCTTGCTCATCTCGCAACATTCGCCGGATAAAGAAACTGCCGCTTCTTTATCTACGCGTAAATAAAATCGCACTCCTTCGTGCAAGCACGGGAGTGCGGTTTTTTTACGCTAGCAAAAAGCCAGGCTTTTTGCCCGGCTCATTGTCTTTTGGCATTGCCGAAAATTCGGCAATATGTTATGATACGAAATGATATCAAACCCTTGGAAAATCCGTGTAAACATTGTATTTGAGCGGGAGATGGAGCATTCTTATGAACTCTGGCAAAGTCGCGATCGTCATACCTGTTCTCGGACCGGACAGTCATTTTATGCCGTATTGCCACTCCTTGCTGGAGCATGGCGCAGACCGGATCATTATTGTGGATGACGGATCGCCCGACAAAACCAATTTTGACTATTCCGGGTGGGAAGATTCCTATGCGGAAAAGATCGTTCTTTTGAAGCACTGCATCAATCTCGGAAAAGGACGCGCGCTTAAGGATGCCATGAATCACTTCATGAACATGGAAGACGTGTCGGATTTCTGCGGGATCATCACGGCGGATTCCGACGGCCAGCATACGGTAGACGACGTATGCAGACTGAAAGAGACCCTGCAACAGGATCAGGACCGGCTGATCCTTGGCATCCGTGATTTTGACCATAACAAGATCCCCGTAAAGAGCGCATTCGGAAACCGGACAACCCGCCGGGTCTTTCATCTCCTGCATGGCGTAAAACTGAAAGATACGCAGACCGGGCTTCGCGCCGTTCCGACCAAACTGATCCCGCTTTATGTGGGTTTATACGGCGAGCGTTTCGAATACGAAATGAACATGCTGATCCATTCCGCAAGGAATCACATCGGCATCACGGAAATTCCCATACCGACCATCTATCTGAACAACAATGCAGGAACGCATTTTCGTCCGCTGCAGGACTCCTTTGCGATCTACAAACTGATCTTTGGCACCTTTTTCAGGTATATCCTTTCATCGGTTTCTTCTTTTGCGGTGGATATCGTGTTCTTCCGGCTTGTACTCGGGCTGGCGCAGGCCCTGCCCCTGACGCAGACGGGGCGGATCTTTACCGCCACGATCGCCGCCCGCATCATTTCCAGCTTATATAACTATCTGGTCAATCGGAACATCGTATTCCGGAGTTCGGGGAACGCTGTTACTTCCCTGATCGGATACTATGCGCTTTGTGTGGTTCAGATGCTGCTTTCCGCATCACTTGTCGCGCTGCTCGTACACGGCGTTCAGTTTTCGGAAACGGTCGCCAAGATCATCGTCGACAGTTTCCTGTTCCTGCTCAGTTATTATGTTCAGCGAAAATACATTTTCCGTGAGGTGACTTCATGATCCGACTGTTGTTAATCATCGCTGCATCTTCTCTCGTCTCGCTCGCATTTCGCAAAAAGATCCACTGCATTCTCCCCGTATTTGTCATGGCTTCGGCGCTGATCCTCTACATCTTCAGTCTGGTGATCCCGGATCTCACCATGGCCGCGCGGTTAACCCTCTGCGTTCTGATCGTTTTTTCCGGAGTCTTATTTTTCATAAAGAGAAAAAACCTGTCGGGTGCTGAAGTAAAGCAGCTCCTTCTCACCCCGCAGTTCTTTATTTTCCTGTCGGTTGCACTCATCTTCGCCATGCTGTATTCCGGCAGAAAAATATTTGACTGGGACGATTTCAGTTACTGGGGGATCTATGCAAAAGACCTGCTCCTGCTGGACAAACTTCCCGCAGGAGTGGAAAACTGCACGATCTCCTATAAGGATTACCCGCCGATCGTGCAGCTGCTTCAGTATTTCTTTTTAAAACCCGGAAGCACCTTCACGGAGGCCGGGCTGTTTCAGGTGAACATCTGCTTCCTGTACCTGCTGATGCTGCCGTTTCTGGATGCGCTCGGCAAGCACAGATCATGGATCGCAAGGATCTCTGTCCCCGCTTTGTATATTCTGTTTCCGCATCTTTTTACAACCCAGTTCTATTACAAGCTCGGGGTTGATTACCTGATCAGTGTGCTGTTCGGCTACGGGCTGTATGTCATCGGCAGTGAGCATTTCAGGTCCTCCCGTTTCAAAATGCCTGCACTTGCGATCACTGCCTCTTTTCTGGCGCTGATCAAGACAAGCGGGATCGTGCTCAGTCTCTTTCTGATCGTCTTTTTCGTATTCTGCACACGCAGGAAAGAAGGAAAGCGCGCTTCCGTAAGCATCTGCCTGCACGCGGCAGCCACAGGCATTCTTCCGCTGCTGTTTTATTTCTCCTGGAAATACCGCGGCAGGGTCACGGGCAATCACGGATATCTTTCGGACATCGTCGATTCCAATATCAAAAGCTTAAAGCTTGACTTCCCGCCGTATACAAAATCCGTTGTGCTCAATTACATCAAACACTTCTTCACCCATCCCCTGACAAGGGACC
>JAGCXZ010000272.1 GCA_017961065.1 Lachnospiraceae bacterium | reverse complement strand
GAAGAAGTAATAGATATGCTGCAGGCGCTGAATATCGGTGAAGACGGTTCGATGTCAACGATCCATGCAAATTCCGCAAGGGATGCACTTTACCGGTTGGAAACCATCGTGATGCTCTCATCCGATATTCCGCTGAAGGCGCTGAGACGTCAGATCGCATCGGGGATCGATATCATCATTCATCTGGGAAGACTCAGAGACAAAAGCCGGCGCTTTCTTGAGATCCTGGAGGTGCAGGGAATGGAAGAGAGCGAGATCGTCACGCATCCGCTGTATGTATTCGAAGAAACCGGAGAGGAGATGGGACACGTAGAGGGCAGACTGATCAAAAAGGACAGCCTGTTCCACAGGGGGAAACTCCTGCGTGCCGGATTGGCTCATGAATTATGAACGATATTATTTCAGCGCTTCGGAAAGCCTGCGTCTGATCGGGGAATATCTTCTGATCGATGCGGCGGCCGCCTTTTTGTTTTTTGATTCGATGAGCGTTTTTCTGATCGGGCTGGTCGGGATCTTTTTTTACGGAAAGATCCGGAAGAAGTCATTTCAAAAGAAAAGACGGCAGGTCCTGAAGGATCAGTTTTTGGCCATGATCACGGCGGTCTCCGGTAAAGTGAACGGCGGAATGTCGGCCGAACACGCATTTTGTGATGTCATCTCCGACATGGAAAGGATGTACGGGAAAAACGCGCTGATCGTAACGGAACTGAAATTGATCACAGTCAGGCAGACACGTTCGGAGACATTGGAAAAATGCCTGATCGATCTGGGAAACCGTTCGGGGATCGCGGACATATATGAATTTGCGCAGATCTTTTCCATTGCGAGACAGAACAGCGGGCAGATGAGGACCGTTATCGATGATACCGTCAGAATGATGCAGGAAAAACGTGACACGGAAGCAGAGATCGAAGTTATGGTGAGCGGTAAAAAACTGGAAGAGAGGATCATGTGCGTCATCCCCCTTTTCATTATAGGGTATCTCAGGCTTGAGACTGCGGACTTTTTAAGTGTTCTGTACCACAACCCGCTGGGGATCTTCATCATGTGCATCTGCCTCTTTGTTTATATTCTTGCCTGCTTTCTCGGGGAAAGGATCGTTGATATCAGGGTATGAGAAGAAACGGGAATAACATTCACAACAGGCAGCGTTACTCAGCCGCACGCAAACTGTACGGAGACCGTGCAGAGGAATTTCTGAGAAGATACGCGCAGAAGAAGAGGATCCTGATCATTTTGTCGATCGTTTTCTCGATCGCCGGTGCGGCATCGACTGTGATCATGCAAAGTAATAATCCGCAGCTGATCCGGGGGTATTTCATTGCCAGAGAAGAAAAAGAGGGAAGGACAAAAGACGTCAGGATCGAGGCGATCTCTGCGAACGGATACAGCAAGACACTGCAGATCCGCGTACCCCAGCAGGCCTATTCGGAAGATGAACTGACCGGCATGTGGCCGTCTTTTTCGGACGCCCTTAGAAATGCGATCTATGCGGACGGGGAATCGGCAGACTATGTCACAAAAGATCTGACACTTCCATCCGGCCTTCCGGGCTATCCGTTTGTTTTGAAATGGAGATCGGATCAGCCGCTGATCCTCTCCGGTGACGGAAGGATCCATGAAGATAAAGTGGAAGAAACCGAAGAGAAACAGCAGGGGATCCCGGTAATACTGAAGGCGGAAGCTTCCTGTCAGGATTTCAGGGAAGAACTTATGATCCCGGTACGCGTTTACAGCAGGTACCGGACAAAGGAAGAGGTGTTCTGGCAGCAGGCAGAGAAGACGATCGAGGCGTGGAGTGAACGCAGTGCGGGAGACGCATACCAGCAATTACCGGATACAGTCGCGCAGGAGAATATGGAATATAAAGAACAGCGGGACGAAAGATGGATCCTGTTGCTCCTGTTTGGCGTGATCATAGCTTTTTTATCGGTAAAGCGCATGGACGATACGCTGATCAGGAGGGTCAGGGAGCGGGACGAACAGCTGGAGGCAGAGTATCCGCAACTGGTAAACCGGTTCGTGCTCTATTACGGAGCCGGCCTTACGATCAAGAACATCTGGAAGCGCATCTGCAGGGACTATGAGGAGCGGAAAAAACAGACAGGGATCAATGCCGCTTACGAAGAGATGTTGAAAGCGGACAGAAAGATGCAGGATGGCGTTGGTGAAGCAGAAGCATATACTTCTTTTGCTTCTGCGATCAGCCTGACAAGGTACCGGAATCTGACCGGTCTCCTGCTGCAAACGCTGCAGACCGGCGGAAGCGATATCAAAGAGCAGCTGAACGAACAGTTAAGAGGAGCCTTTGCGGAGCAGAAAAGAACGGCCAGGATCCGCGGCGAAAAAGCGGGAACAAAAATGCTCATGCCGATGTTCCTGATGCTTCTGATCGTTCTGGTGGTGATCCTGGTACCGGCGTTTCTGACATTTTAGAGCCCATAAGGCGGACGGAAAGGAGAGCAGAATGAAAAAGCTATTTTACAGATTCATGCAGGATGAATCAGGGATCGGTGTTGTTGAGATCATACTGATCCTGGTTGTTCTGATCGGACTTGTCGTGATCTTCAGGGATCAGCTGACTTCACTGATGAACGGGATCTTTGAGCGGATCGTGCAGGACAGCAATGCGGTATAAGAAGATCAAAGGAGAGATCACAGTGTTTCTCACACTGCTGTTCTTTTCGGTGTCAGCCCTGATCCTGACCGTCGTCGAAAGCGCAAGGGCACAGGCCGTACGGGTGCAAACGGAACGCGTCATGCAGACGGGCATACATTCTTCGTTTGCGGAATACAATCAGGACCTTCTGGCTTACTATGATCTGCTTGCGATCGATCCGTCTTACCGGACATCGGGCGGATCCGTAGAAAATGTCAGACAGCACTTAGAGGACTATGCGGAAGAGAATTTCAGGTCCTCGGATCCGGACAGACAGAAAAGCGACTGGCTCAAATTGTATGCGGAAAAAACATCCATTCTGCAGTATCAGCTGTTGAGTGACGGAAACGGTACCGTTCTGATCGACCAGGCTGTGAAATCGGAGCAGGACAGGGGGCAGCAGGCACATCGTTCTGATCTTCTCCGCGCTTCGCGCAGCATGAGGCCGACGGATGAAGGAGCTTTTATGAATGATTTTGCCCGCATGCTGGCATTGGCGCAAGACGTGGAGGGGAACCCGGCTGAAACCGTTTATGAAACGGCTGGCAGTACAGACCTGTTGAACCTTGTGACCGGCTCAACCCACCCTTCCGGCAGGATCGCTTCCGGAAGTCCTTCCCGCAGATCCCTGAAGAAAGGGACTTATGGCAGCCTTCCCCCGGAGGATGGGACCCATCTTTTTGATGGTTATCTGCTGAGACGGTTCGGAAACTATCTGTATCCGAAAGACCATGCTGTCATGGCGTGCGAGCAGGAGTATCTGATCGCAGGAAAACCTACGGAAAAAGACAGTCTTCGGACATGTCTGCGAATGATCCTGGCGCAGAGGGAAGACCGGAATCTGAACGGACTGATGCATAACGGGGAGGCGCTGCGGGAAACGGAAGAACTGGCCATGGAACTTTGCGAAGGCAATGGAGGAGACCCGTATTACACACAGATGAGCCTGCTCTATGCCTGGGCATATGCAGAGGCCGCAGCGGAACTCGGAAGACTTCTGCATGGCGGAAAAGCTCCGATGGAGGATTACACGACTCCGCTGATCGTGCCGCTTTCCGGACTGGAGGAGTTCACCGCATACTGCGGGACCGGAGGAGGTTCGGGAGAACCATACGAAGACTATCTGGCAGGTCTTTTGGTCAACACCGGGAGAAAGCAGAAGGTCCTGCGCTGTATGGATCTGATCGAACAAAACATCCGGCATGCCGGGCACGACGGCTTCCGGGTAGATACAAGCATTACTTATTTCAGGGCCGAAATGGCTGTCGGAAGCAGCTACGGTCACGGCTGCCGGATCGAGCGGGAATACGGATACCTGTTCCCGTGAATGCGAAAACGACGGGGGAGGTCGGAAAATGCTCTCTTTCGATTTTAAAATCCACATTCTCTCCAAAACCGTTACAGAACGAACGAATCAGAAACCACTTGGATCGAAAGAGGGTGTTTTCCGGCTGCTCCCAAAGCAGGGTAGTCTGGCTGTGGAAGCGGCACTGGTCGTACCGCTGTTCCTGTTCTTTGCACTGACACTGCTTTCCTGCCTGCAGCTTCTGCAGTTTTCCATACGGATGCAGCAGATCCTTTTTGAAGAAGGACTGCTGCTCAGCGAGAAGATCTATGAGAGTAAAGCGCAGGATGAGACCGTAGCGGTCTCCGAGATGCTGTCCAAACTGCAGGGCGCGGAAGGGATCCCGGTGGACGGTGGCATACAGGGACTTGATTTTGGCGGCTGTAATCTCAGTGATCCGGAATTCACAGACTTAAGCGTCAGCTATAAAGCAAAGCTGATGTTTGATCCGTTCGGTCTCTTCCGGCGTGATTTCTGCCAGCACGTGCTTTTCCACAGATGGATCGGTTATGAAAACGGGCTGAACGGAAGGGGATGGGAGGAAGACGAGATCTATGTGTATATCACGGAGGATTCCGAAGTCTATCACCGCAGCAGGAACTGCACGCATATCAGGCTGGCGATCCGGGAAGTAACCGGTTCGTCCGTAGGGGATCTGAAAAATGTTTACGGAGAGCATTACAAATCCTGCCGCCACTGCCACGCCAAACCAACAGACGCACATATTTATATCACGACAGACGGGGACTGCTACCATAACAGCTTATCCTGCAGCGGGTTAAGCCGCAGCGTCAGAGCGATCCCGCTCAGTCAGGTCGGAAACAGGAGGCCGTGTTCCAGATGCGGATATTGACGGGTCTATGTCTGATCCTTTTGGGGATCTGCAGTTATACGGATATCAGAAAAAGGGAAGTATCCCTCTCTTTCATTCTGCTGTTTTCGGTCCTTGCGGTGATCTTCCGGGGCGCAAAGGGAATCTGGTGGTCCGGGTGGTTTGAACTGATGCTGCGTTTTTTGCCGGGACTGCTTTTGCTGGGCATCCGTCTCATCAAAAGACAATGGGTCGGCACAGGAGACGGATTGATGGTCATTGCCTGCGGCTATGCACTGGGCGCGGAAGCGGTCATGGTAATGACATTGAGCGCTTTTCTGATCAGCGGACTCTTCGGGCTGTTTTTGCTCCTTTTCAGAAAACGAAGCGGAGCGGATACGATCCCGTTCGCGCCATTCCTGCTTGCCGGGTGTATTGTGACGGCTTTGTGGCAGGCTTTTCCGGGAATGCTCCGGTTATAG
>JAGCXZ010000271.1 GCA_017961065.1 Lachnospiraceae bacterium | reverse complement strand
GTTGTAATTGACCGTTGTCTCCCCGTATGCCTCCAGATGGAACGGGTCGATCATGTTGATCTCGTTTAAGTCCGCCGTAGCAGCTTCATCTGCCAGATTGATCGGGGGGTTGAGCGGAATGTTCCAGATCGGGAACGTTTCGAATTTTGCATATCCGGCTTTGATCCCGCGCTTGTTGTCGTGATAGAGCTGGGAAAGACATGTGGCCATTTTGCCGCTTCCGGGGCCGGGCGCCGTTACAACGACCAGCGGCCGCTGCGTCTCGATATAATCATTTCTTCCGAATCCGTTGTCGCTGACGATCAGCGGGATGTTGTTCGGATAACCGTCGATCATGTAGTGCAGATAGACGCGGACACCCTTTTTCTCCAGGCGTTTCTTGAACAGATCCGCCGCGCCCTGTCCGGCATAGTGCGTCATCACAACACTGCCGACATAGAGCCCGCGGTCGGTGAATTCCTTCATCAGGCGCTTCACATCCACATCATATGTGATGCCGAGATCCCCGCGGACTTTGTTTTTCTCAATGTCCGCCGCGTTGATAACGATGACGATCTCCGCCTGATCCTTGAGCTGCAGAAGCATCTGCAGTTTGGCATCGGGCTCGAATCCCGGCAGTACCCTGGATGCATGGTAGTCGTCAAACAGCTTGCCGCCGAATTCCAGGTAGAGCTTATCCCCGAATTTGGAGATCCTCTCCCTGATGTGCTCCGATTGCATGGTCAGGTACTTTTCGTTATCAAATCCGCGTCGCATGTTGTATCCCCCTTGTAAGCAATTCGTCTCGCAAACTACTTTTCCATTTTATCACTGTCACCGGTTGTTTGAAAGTAGAAAATAAAAAGCAGCCTCCCGGCGGGGAATCGTTACCCCTGTGGGAGACTGCTCTTTAAAATTCCGTCAGATCAGAGGATTTCTCAGTCCAGACGGTTCACTTCTCTTTTCACGTAGCTGGTGTGCAGCAGGTGATGTGCCTTCTCGCTGCCCGGCTTGCCAAGGAACTCTTCATAGAGCTTCTTGATCTCCGGTACCTCGTGAGACTTACGGATCGGTGCGTTCTTGTCCAGATCGTACAGAACGGATGCTCTCTTGGCACGTACATCAACCGTGTTGCGAACATAACCGGGAACCTGAGGCTGTCCGCCGCCGTTTACGCAGCCGCCGGGACATCCCATGATCTCGATGAACTGATAGTCCGCTTCGCCGTTTTTGATCTTGTCGAGCAGGATCTTGGCATTGCTTAAGCCGCTTGCTACAGCAACCTTTACGTTCATGCCTGCTACCGGATAGGAAGCTTCCTTGATGCCTGCAGTACCACGTACATCGGTAAAATCAAGTTCCTTCAGTTCTTCGCCGGTCAGTGTTTCAACAGCCGTACGAAGTGCAGCTTCCATAACACCGCCCGTTGCGCCGAAGATCACGCCGGCACCACTGTGGTCGCCAAGCGGATGATCATACTCTTCATCCGGCAGATCGTTGAAGCGGATACCCGCCTTCTTGATCATTCTTGCCAGCTCTCTGGTTGTCAGAGCGATATCAACATCGGGAACACCGTTTGCATCCTGGTCGTCACGGCCGATCTCAAACTTCTTGGCCGTACAAGGCATTACGGATACCATCACGATCTTTTCCTTGTCGATGCCCATCTTCTCAGCAAAGTAAGACTTGGTGATCGCACCGAACATCTGCTGCGGAGACTTGCAGGTCGACAGATGATCGATCAGTTCCGGATAGTAATGCTCACAGTACTTAACCCAACCGGGTGAGCAGGATGTGATCATCGGCAGAACGCCGTTGTTCTTTACACGGTCAAGCAGCTCGTTGGCTTCTTCCATGATCGTTAAGTCGGCACTGAAGTTGGTGTCGAATACCTTGTCAAAGCCGAGGCGACGAAGCGCTGCGATCATCTTGCCTTCACCGTTGGTACCGATCGGGTTACCGAATTCTTCGGCGATACCTGCTCTTACCGCAGGTGCTGTCTGTACGACAACATACTTGTCAGGATCAGCGATCGCTGCAAATACATCATCCGTAAAGTCTTTCTCATACAGTGCGCCTGTCGGGCAGACTGCGATACACTGACCACAGCTTACGCAGCTTGTGTCTGCGAGATCGAAATCAAATACGGAACCGATATAGGTCTTGAAACCTCTCTCGTTCGCACCGATCACGCCGATGCCCTGTGTCTTCTCACAGGCAGCCACACAACGACGGCAGAGGATACATTTGTTGTTATCCCTGACCATATGAGCAGCAGATGTATCAAGCTCATACTGCGGTCTCTCACCGTCATACTTGTTCTCGTCCTCGATCCCGTAATCCTTGCAGAGCTTCTGCAGTTCGCAGTTCTCGCTGCGGATACAGGATAAGCACTTCTTCTCATGGTTGGAAAGCAGGAGTTCCAGTGTCTTCTTTCTGGATGCAACTACCTTCGGTGTGTTCGTGAACACTTCCATGCCTTCGGTGATCGGGTAAACGCAGGCAGTAACCAGCGACCTTGCACCTTTCACTTCTACGACGCACATTCTACACGCGCCGATCTCATTGATGTCTTTCAGAAAACATAATGTAGGGATTTCTATCTGCGCCAGTCTGGCAGCTTCCAAGATCGTAGAGCCTTCCGGAGCAGATACTTCTACATTATTGATTTTTAAAGTAATATCTCCCATTTCGGTCTCCTCCCGTTATTTCTTAATAATTGCACCAAACTTACAGTTGTCCATACATGTTCCGCACTTCACGCACTTCTCGATATCGATCACGTGAGGATTCCGAACTTCGCCCTTGATCGCGTTAGCCGGGCAGTTTCTTGCACAAAGCGTACATCCCTTACACTTGTCAGGATCAATGTAGAAGTTGATCAGGGACTTACATACGCCTGCGGGACACTTCTTCTCCTTGATGTGAGCTTCATACTCATCGCGGAAATATCTGAGCGTGGAAAGAACCGGGTTGGGAGCCGTCTGGCCGAGACCGCAGAGAGCACTCTCTTTGATGTAGTAAGCCAGATCTTCCAGGGTGTCGATGTCTTCCATCGTGCCTTTGCCTTCCGTGATCTTGTCAAGGATCTCCAGCATTCTCTTGGTGCCCACACGGCAAGGAGTACATTTACCGCAGGACTCATCAACCGTAAACTGCAGGAAGAACTTCGCGATATCTACCATACAGTTGTCTTCGTCCATGACGATCAGTCCGCCCGATCCCATCATGGAACCGATGCTTAACAGGTTGTCATAGTCGATCTCAATATCAAAATGCTCAGCAGGGATACATCCGCCCGAAGGGCCACCTGTCTGTGCAGCTTTGAATTTCTTGCCGTTCGGGATACCGCCGCCGATGTCCTCGATAACGGTACGAAGCGTTGTTCCCATCGGGATCTCAACAAGACCTGTGTTGTGGATCTTGCCGCCCAGTGCGAATACCTTTGTACCTTTGGACTTCTCCGTGCCGACCGATGAGAACCATTCGGGGCCGTTTAAGATGATCTGCGGGATATTTGCCCATGTTTCTACGTTATTTAAGATGGTCGGCTTGCTGAACAGACCTTTTACAGCCGGGAAAGGCGGACGGGGTCTGGGCTCACCGCGGTTACCTTCGATGGAGGTCATCAGCGCTGTCTCTTCACCGCAGACGAATGCGCCGGCACCGAGTCTTAAGTCGATGTCAAAATCAAAGCCTGTACCGAAGATGTCTTTGCCGAGCAGACCGTACTCTCTGGCCTGTCCGATCGCGATACGAAGTCTTTCGATGGCGATGGGGTACTCAGCACGAACATAGATATAACCCTGGTTGGAACCGATCGCATAGCCGGCGATCGCCATGGCTTCCAGAACCACGTGCGGATCACCTTCCAGAACGGATCTGTCCATGAATGCACCCGGGTCACCTTCGTCGGCGTTACAGCAAACATACTTCTGTACGTTGCCGCGATTGCCCGAAGCGAATCTCCACTTCAGACCTGTCGGGAAACCTGCGCCGCCACGGCCTCTTAAGCCGGAATCCAGGATCAGCTGGATCACTTCGTCGGGAGTCATTTCCGTCAGGACTTTACCAAGTGCTTCATAACCGCGTGTTGCGATATACTCGTCGATATTCTCCGGGTTGATCACACCGCAGTTTCTCAGAGCGATACGGGTCTGCTTCTTGTAGAAGTTCGTATCATTTAAGGAAACCCTGCTTTCTTCGGGTTCATTTTCATCATAGATCAGCCGCTCAACCGGACGGCCTTTCAGCAGATGCTCGGAAACGATCTCTGCGACATCTTCCGGTTTTACTTCCGAATAGAAAATAGCATCCGGATAAACAACCATGATGGGGCCCTTTGCACAAAGGCCGTGGCAACCGGTTTTTACAATGGCGATCTCGTCTTCCAAGCCATTTTTCTTTAATTCTTCCTCAAGGTTATGAAGGATCTCCTGACTTCCCGAAGAAGTACAGCCGGTTCCTCCGCATACCAATACGTGAGAACGATACATAATAGCCAAACCTCCAATTATAATTTGATTTTGTTCAATGTGTAATCTTCAACAACGGTTCCGCCAAGCACATGCTTCTCAAGCACCTCTACAGCCTTGTCGGCAGTCATCTTCACATAGGTGACTTTCTCTTCGCCGGGCTTGTATACTTCAACGATCGGCTCGTACTGGCAAAGGCCGATGCAGCCTGTCTGTGTTACTGCTACATCTGTCAGCTTGCGGTCATTGACCTGCTTAACCAGTTCGTTCAGTACCGGTCTTGCGCCGCTGGCGATCCCGCAGGTAGCCATTCCGACAACCACGCGTGTGCCGTCCTCGTTTTCAGAACGGAATCCGACCTGACCCTGCATCTTCTCGCGGATTGCTTTTAATTCTTCCAGTGATTTCATTGTTGTTCAACCTCCAATTGATTCTCTGATAAATACTCTCTTAAGAACGAGGATACCTCGCCGTTCTGAAAAGAAACATCTCCAAGAATTTCCCTGATCTCTCTCGTATCCAGCGTGAATTCCTTTTGATCAACCCGATAGGTATACACGAAATTCAGCTCTTCGTTGGTCGTCACGAGGGAAAAAATCGTGCTGTTAATATCTCCCAACGGCATGCAGTCTATGTGATCCGTGTGGAACGATGCGAAAACCCGTGTTCCGACATTCACTTCAGAAGAGATTCTGAAGGTTCCTCCGCTCGCTTCGGCGGCCTGTTTCAAAAAAGGGACACCGAGGCCGATCTTCCGGGTGGATCTGGATGTAAAGAAAGGATCAATGACGCGCTCCAATTGTTCCTCATCCATACCGCAGCCATCATCGTTGATCATGAGATTCATGATCTGTTCTTCCGTCTTTTTCTCGACCACGATCTCCACAAGCGTTGCGCCTGCTTTTATGGAATTCTGCGCAATATCCAATACATTCAGGGAAATTTCAGGTAACATTATTTGTACTTATCCAAAATGCCCTTGACCTGATCAGGGGTAACCTTGCCGTAAACATCTTCATTGACAAGCATGACCGGAGCAAGACCGCATGCGCCGACGCATCTGCATGTATCCAACGAGAACTTGCCGTCAGATGTGCATTCTCCGTCGCCGATGCCAAGCTGCTTCTCGATCTCTTCCAGTACCAGACCGGAGCCCTTGACATAGCAGGCTGTTCCAAGACAAACCGAAACGGTGTTCTCACCCTTCGGATTCAAATTGAACTGTGCGTAGAATGTTGCAACGCCGTATACCTTCTCTACAGGTACGCCCAGTTCGTCAGAAATGATTTTTTGCACTTCGTAAGGCAGATATCCGTAAATATCCTGAGCCGCCTGCATGATCGGCATCAGACATCCGGATGTATCACGTAAATCGTTGATGACCTTAAGAAGCTGCTGCTTTTGTTCTTCTGTTCCCTTAAAGGGAATGCCTCCACTGTTTTTCACGCTTTACCTCCAACGCATTTCTAAAATACTAACAAACATTACATACAATATGTTATAATATTCGTAGTGTATTGATTTTATCATGTATCCCATGGTCTGACAAGGACGAAATCAAGAAATTGATACTTTTTTAACAAAGCGGTGCGTGCGTTTTGTTAAATCGTTTATGAAAACGGCTTGATAAATAACATCTTTTCTTTATAAAATAGAACGGCAGAAACTTTTTACAATGTGTTTGGAGGTATTGGGTATGAAACTGGGAGAAGTTGAGAATCTGCTTCACGCAACCGTTCTGACGGAATGCTACGATCCGG
>JAGCXZ010000026.1 GCA_017961065.1 Lachnospiraceae bacterium | reverse complement strand
GACCGGACGAGATGGTTAAGCCTTCCTGATATCCTTTTTTGGCGCTGGTCCTGCCGACCAGCTTCCAGAATGAAAAGGTCTCTCCGGGACGGATCAGGACCCTGTCGATCTTAGGGGCTGCGATGGAAAGGTTGATGGCTTTATTTTCCTGCAGCCGCATGTCCACGTTTCCAAGTCTGCGTCTGATGAGCGAATTATGCTTACAGATCACATAGGCGCAAGGATCCGCCTGCCTGGCCGTGGCAAATTTCGTGCTGCCGAGCAGATTCTTTATGGATCTTACCATTATGCATTTTTTCTCGGAGATCGCGTATGTAAGCGGCGATATCTCACAGAAAAGACGTCTTTTCATTATCTGTCCGTGGTGCTGTATACCTGTACGTAGTCCACACGGAAGCGTGCGGGTAACTGTGCTTTGTTGATGCTGCCGCCCCAAGCGCCGTATTCTGCGGATATGATCATGTCACACGGCACGGAGCAGGTTCCGTCGCCGTATTCTTCTCCGTCAAAATCAAACACCAGAGCATCTTCGCCGGTACCGTCCAGATACAGGCGATATCCGTCTTTGTCCCATTCATACCAGAGTTCGTGATAACTGTCGTAAAAATCATCATCCACTTCTATGTATTTGCTTGCGCTCTTCAGACCGCTTCCGTAACCGTCCCAATGCACGCTCATGCCGAGTTCTCCGGTGTGGGGTACGAGTTCCATGATGTCAAGTTCGGCACCGTCTTTGGCACCGTTCCCGACCGAGGAATCGTTCATCCGATCGGTCAGCAGCCAGAACGCATACCAGAGACCGTCTGCTTTGTCTGCCCTACAACGCATATGGTAGAGGCCGTAAGTCTGCTCGTATTCCTTTGTGGAGCGGATCGCGCCGCTTACGGGTGTGCCGTCCTTTTCAACATCACACGTGAGGACGAGATTGCCGTCTTCAACCGTGGTGCAGGAGTCGCGCCATTCTCCGCCGGCATCCTGGCGTACCTGTTCGGGGCACAATGCCCATTTATCGGGATCCAAATAATCAAAATCATCGGAAAACGTGAGCGCGTATTCTTTTCCGCCAAAGGTGATCCGGTCGGAAGCGGTGCCGTTTGCGGATTTTGCGGAGCCCTGATAATTGTTTTCCTGAGCCGGTGCGGCTTCTTCCGCTTCATAGAACGGTTCGGCATCTGCAACGGGTTCTTCGGCCTCTGCGGATTCTGTCATGGCAGCAGGCGCTTCCTCTGTATAGGCGGGCTCTTCATTCATGGCAGCAGGCGCTTCGGCCGCACTTTCCTGCGGAGCGGGAGCCGCGGCTTCACTTGCCACGGATGCGCTCTCACCCTTGCCCAGACGGTTTATGGTCGGGAGAACGAGCGCTACACCAAGGAAGACAACGGCGGCCGCAACAGCCGGAAGAACGATGTAGAGGTTGGCTTTCGCCCGCTTTTTCTTAGCGTCTGTAAAAGAGACCGGCTTATCATGCAGTTCGAATGCAGCTTCTTCTATAAATTTGGGATCAAGCCCCGAGAGGGCGTCCATCAGATCATTTTTGTTCACAGTTCATATCCCTCCTCTTCGAGGCGTTTTTTCAGTTTTTGCCGAAGCCTGAAAAGCAGTGATTTTACGGCGGATTCGGACATCGAGAGCGCCGAAGCTATATCGGAGAGTGAATCGACATAGAAGTAGCGTCTGACAAAAACGATCCGGTCGTTTTTGCTCAGGTCTTTCAGAAAGCTGTTGATATGTCCGGACAGAAGGGACAGGTCTACGGTTTCTTCGGTGGAAGAGGAGCCGGCCACTTCGATCAGTTCGTCAAGCGCGAGAGCGGTCTGACCCGCTCCGCGCTTTTGAGAATGTGCTTTACGATACAGAGTGAGTGCATGGTTCCTTACGATCGCTGCCAGATACGGGGCAAGCAGATCGGGGCGTTCTTCGGGCATGGTATTCCAGGCCGAAAGATAGGTATCATTGATACATTCCTCCGAATCTTCGTCATTGGCAACAATGTTATATGCGATCTTTCTGCAGTAGCCGCCGTATTTGACGTTGGTTTCCGTTATGGCGTTTTCGCTTCTGGCCCAGTAAAGGGCAACGATCTCGTGGTCCTGCATGTTTTCAAAGTAGGATCATAACTGTCTGATCAGATCCAGGAACTCCTCTTTGTATTCATCGTCAAGCTCAAGTCTTGCCACCTGTTTGGATACATCCTTCATGCTCATGCTGCCGATATACTCGCTGTCATTTAAGATCATCCCGCTTGCGGCAACATAAGCTGCAAAAAGTGTATCACAATTCGGCGCTTTGGTGTAGCATTTGTTTGTGATCGGGAAACTGATGAGTTTGGATTCGTCCTCATCGGGATCTTTGTAGCGGACGGATACGTTCATCCATTCACCGGATCCTGCGCCGGTCTCGGAAAGATCCGTATTCTGGTAACGCAGCGCGATCCCATCATCCTCTTCACCGTCGTTCATTTTGATCTCATACATCACTGTCATGGCATGTCCGCTTCCGATCTCGCCGCCGTCCTTTGTATCATCATTGAAATCCCTTGCGGCCATCTGCCTGTTCTCATAGCCGACCAGACGATATTCGGATACGTATCTGGGATTGAATTCCACCTGGAACTTCACATCCTTTGCAACCGTAAACAGTGTCGAATTGAACTCATCGATCAGAACCTTCTTTGCTTCGGAAAGGCAGTCAATGTAGGAGTAGTTGCCGTTGCCTTTGTCGGCGAGCGTCTCCAGCGTGGCCTCGTTGTAGTTGCCTGTGCCGAAACCGAGTACGGACAGGAAAACGCCGCCTTCTTTTTTGTCGGAGATCAGTTCTTCCAGTTCCTCCTCCGAGGTGATGCCGACGTTCAGATCACCGTCGGTAGCCATGATCACACGGTTGTTGCCGCCTTTGATAAAGTATTTCTCGGCAAGCTTGTATGCGGATCTGATCCCGTCACCGCCGTTTGTGGATCCGCCGGCTTCCAGGTTGTTGATGGCTTTCTTCAGCCGTGTATGTTCGTCTCCAGGCACACCTGCGATCACGATATCCGACGAGGAAGCGTAGGTGACGATCGATACCCTGTCATCTTCATCCAGATCGTCGATGAGCATGTCGACACCCATCTGCAGGAGCGGAAGCTTGTCATAGGAATCCATGGAACCGGAAACATCGATCAGGAATACGATGTTTGAAGGCACATTTTCGATATTGCAGAGTTCCTTTGCCTTGACACCGAGATTCACGAGCTTTGTCTCTTCATTCCACGGGCAGTCGATGATGGAAGCGTTTACGGCAAAGGCATCGTCCTTTCCGGGCTCCCGGTAGTTATAGTGGAAATAGTTCACCAGTTCCTCGGTTCGGATCGAACCCTGCGGGATGTCACAAAGACGGTAGCCGTCGTTGATCATTCTGCGCAGGTTTGCGTAGCTTGCAGTGTCCACATCTGCCGCAAAAGTCGAAAGCGGAGAGGTAACGGCGTTCATAAACGCGTTTTCTTCATTTGTCCGGTAGG
>JAGCXZ010000270.1 GCA_017961065.1 Lachnospiraceae bacterium | reverse complement strand
TTTTTTTAAAAAAATTTTTTCCGACCTATTTCTTTTTGTCCACAACGCCCGTATTATCAACTTCCGGCGTACTCATGGACTTGTAATAATTGCTTACTGCCTGCATGCTTTTCCTGGATTTGCGGATCTCTTTCTTGGCTCCCATCAGGACCCGTTCGATCCTGGCACGGTTCCGTTCCTCTCCGGTCTGGATCTCCACGCCTTTGTCCGTAAGCTTCGTGATCAGCCCCTGTAATTCACCGATCTCTTTCTTATAGGAATCTTTATTCTTGTCCAGCTCCGCCTTGATCCGGTCATATACGGATTGGAAACCGCCGTCGAGCTCATTGATCCGCTCGATCAGCGTATCCTTTTCCGCGATCAGGACATTGAAACGGTCCCAGTCAATCTCACCGTATTCCTTATCGTGAATGCATTCGGCCTGCGCCTTGTTCTTTTCAATGATCTTGGTCAGCACATCGTCTTTCTTGCGAAGGCTTTCGATCATCATCTGAAGATAATTCTGTGTTTCGTTCATATTCTGCCGTTACCCGCCTTTTATCCGGCGCCGCCGGTCCGTTTGCTTTCCTGAAACTAGACCGCCGCGCTGCGCGGGCTCTTCATGACTTCCTTCCAGGCATCCCTGAGGGTGTGGATGTGTGCGCTGACTTCTTCCACAATAGCCTTGTCCTTGGTCATGTTGGCTTCACGCAATCTCCGGATCAGATAGTTATATACATTATTATAATCGTTTGCGATGGCATAATCAAAATTTAAAGTGATCTGGAATTCTTCTATGATCCGCTGCACTTTCATGATATTGTCATGCGCTTTCTGTACATTTCCCTGTTCGATCCCGATAATGGCGATATTACAGAATTTAATCGCTCCGTCATAAAGCATCAGTGTCAGTTCGGCAGGAGATGCTGTCAAGATTCTGTTTCTTGTGTACTGATCCATCTGTGCATTCATGCTCATGATATCTCATCCTCTTTGTCTTTTGATCGTTGCAGTGTTAATGGATAACCGGTCAGCCGCCCATCATCTGCGAGATGTAGTTCTGCTGGGACTGCATCTGTCCCATGACTTTCTCCATTCTCGTAAACTGCTTGTAGTAGCGGTCTTCGATCTTGGCTACGTAGTCCTCGTAATCCGTGATCTTCTTGCTCCAGTCGTCGTACTCACTCTTCAGCTTCTTATCTTCATAATAATTGCCGTAACTTCTGTAGTTATTGGTGGTCGACAGCTTGGACATCTTGTTGTACATGTTGTCCGTCAGATTCTGGAAGAACTTCATGACCGTATCCGGATCGCTTGCGATCGCGGCTCTCAGTTTGTCCGCTTCACCGGAAGTATCCGGATCATCCGGATCTCCGTCGATATGGTAAGCATTCTTCTCATTATCCGCTGCCAGGAAATAGCTCAGCGTATTGATCCCGAAACTCGACAGGCTGTATGTCTTGCCGTTGATATCATAAGTTTCAAGCATTGCACTGCGCAGCGTGCCCGTCAGGTTGGAAAGCGTATCGTCTCTGCGAAGGAGAGCGGATTTGATCTTGTTCTCCCACTCTTCCACTTCATCTTCACTCATCGCTTCCTTTTCTTCCTGCGTCAGCATCTTATACTTGTCGGCGGACTCTGCATTGTAGAGTTTGTCCATCTGATTGACCAGCGAACTGTACTCCTTGATGAAGTTCTTGATCGAATCATAAACCGCATCGTAATCCGACGAAGTTGTGAGGCTGACAAAAGAATCGCCCTGCGTCAACGCTTTGGCTGTGATCGTCAGGCCGTTGATCGAGAAGGTGTTGGAATTATTCGTATATGTCACACCATTTAACACGATCGTTGCATCCGATGCAACTTCCTTATGGGAAGTGCCGCCCGTCAGGCCCAGTGCCGTAAGCGCACTACTATCGCCGCTGAAAGAAAAGTCATTGGCTGTTCCGGTGTCCACTGCACTGATATACATCCTGCCGTTATTTTCATCAAAGTTCGCATTCAGTCCGGCCGCTTTTACGGTGGATACAAACTGACCGACCGTCATATCTCCGGTAACATCGATCGTGATCGGTTCCGCGGAAGTCCCTTTGGTCAAAGTCACGGTCCCGCTGCCTGCTGCAGGGTAGCCCAGTTCGCTCAGCTTCGTGCTGTTTGTGACTTTCGCACCGCCTGTTGCCGTCAGCGCGCTGCCCGTTAAATATCCGGACTGTGCAAGGCCCGTTACTTTCAGGGTCTGCTTGCCGTTTACGGCGCCGTCACTGGATACAACGGAAGCGATCGTGGAATCCGATACCTCTGTTTTCTTCTTCGTATATGCAGACGAAAAACGCATATTCGACAGAGACTTGGACACAAAGTTCTTGATCTTGGTGTTCAGATCTTTCCACGCATCCTGCTTCCAGGACAGTCTCTTCTGGTCACCTTTCATGACCTGTTTTTTCTTGTCGTATGCATTTACCAGGTCTTTTACCATTGCATCGGTATCAAGGCCTGAATTCATACCCGTGATCCGTATACTCATATGTCCGCCTCCTATCTCTTTTCGTCAACCATGATGCCGGCCATTTCCCATACCTTGGCGATCATGTCCAGCGTTTTCTCCGGCGGCAGTTCCTTGATCACTTCTTTGGTCTTTTTGTCAACGATCTTGATCGTAACGCGGTTCGTCTTCTCATGAATACCGAAGATTGCCTCGGAATTGGACATTTTTTTATTCAGATCATCAACTGCTTTGCGGATCTTATCGAGACTCGGCTGCTGCTGTTCGGCCTGTTCGTTCGCATAGCCCTGCGAACCTTCTCCGTCTTTGGATTCAGCCTGATCAACAACAACGGTTTTGTTGTCTACCTGATATGTCTCCTGCGAAGTACTGTCCGTGTACTCTGCCGCAGGCCTGTCCAGCTTGATCTCCTGCACCGGCTGGAGCGGCTGTGCCTGAAAAGACATGGCACTGCTAATGGGTTCTATTGCCATCTCGTTACCTCCTTTTAACGAAAACGGAAATTATCTGCTATTCCTTATATCGACAATTTCCGCCATAACTTAACATCGTTAAAAAATATTTTTCAGTGCTTCCGCCATCTCCGGTTCCATGGCAGCCTTGTTGGCTTCCTGGATCTGCAGGTAGATTTCCTTACGGTATACGGGAATTTCCTTTGGTGCGGAAATGCCGATCTTTACCTGATCGCCCTTGATGTCCAATACCGTTACTTCAATCTTATTATCAATGACAAGTGCTTCGTTTTTCTTTCTGGATAATGCCAACATAATTATTCACCTGCCTTTTCTTTTGCTGCTTTTAAGATCTCATAGATCGGGTACTTGACTTCATATTTATCTTCCTCGACAATGATCTGATTCGCTTTCAGATTGTCGCCGTTGATCACAAGCGGCGCTTTTAAGTTGACGCTCATCTTCTCAACTTCCCTGGGTACCGTGATCGTTACCAGGACCAGCATGTTTTCCGCATTCATTTCTCCGAGCGGCTTGAGCAGTTCATCTTCGATACTCGGATTGTAATCAGCCATAACGTGCAGCGGATCGATCACCGGCATCGCAAAAGCCGGCTCCTGCACGGACTGCAGCCAGCGGACGTTCCCGTTCCCCTCACTGTCGTGGATCAGCAGAAAATCCTTCAGTTCCGGAAATCCGACGATCCCGTTTACGAATGTGATCAGTTTCGCCTCGTCGACGTTGATCTCTCCAAAGATCTTTGTTTGAATGGTCATAGCCTTCTCCTCCTTGTAAAATGGCTTATCTTAAATGTAGTTGAGCAGTGTCTGCTTTGCGACTTTCCCTGCTGCCATCTGCGCCGCTTCCAGCGCCAGCTGCGCGTTGGAAAGATCGATCGCCGCATCCGTCAGATTGATGTTGATGTTGGAATCAGCCAGATCCTTGAAGTTGGTCAGCTGTTCCTGCATGCGTTCCTTGGTCAGCTCCACTCTCTTTCTGGTGGATCCGGCTTCGGTCAGTGCCAGATTGTTCCTGTCCGCATAATAATCAAAAGTTGTCAGTCCCTTTGAGAACATGGCCTGCATCTTGTCGGCCCGAAGATCTCTTTCCTTGGTCATGGCCACAATGCGGTTTTTGATCTCCTCGATCTGCGCTTCCGAATAACGATCCGTATTCTCAGCCATCTTCTTGAGATCATCCAGTTTGTTATCCGCATCGATCACCGCCTGCGTTGCTGTGATCAGTTCATCCACATCCCTGCATATATCATGCGTATATACCTGATTGGCATTCGTGTTGATCACGATCGTCTGGTTGAAGCTGATCTCATAGGAGATCTTCTGGTTCTGGAAATGGTCAAGCGGATTGCCGTCCGGATCCGTGTAGTTATACTTGATATTTTTCGGATCATCAGGATCCGCGGGGTTTGCTGTCTTATCGATACACTGGAAATAGTGCTCCGGCCGGAGGTCGTTCTTTTTCCAGTTCTCTTTGTCATACTCCAGTGCGATGTCCTTTACGGCCGGATCCTGCAGCTCGTCACGAAGGTCATCGGATAAGATGATCTCCCCTGTTTCCGCGATCAGCGTCGCTCCGGTTGCCGGCTTTGCATAGGCGGCATCATCGGCAAACTCCACTACATTCAATGTGACGGTCTGCTCGCCTCCGAGATTGTATTTCAGCGTGGCAGTCTGCGGATAGACGATACCGTCGTACGCCAGCCGGATACGGTATAAGGTGTTCTCCTCAACATCCTGCTGCGTGATCGGAGTACCCAGATCGGCACCGGTCTTATCCACGTCAAAATCACCCGAAACATGCTTGATCTGACTGATGCTGTCAGCTGTGAATTCTTCCCTGATGGAATAAAGCGCCTTTTCCGGCTTCATAAAGGTCAGCATTACGCCCGTGCGGTATCCGGTAAAAACGGTCCTGTCTGCGTAGTCTGCATTACCGGAAGCGTAGATCTGGTCTCTCATACCGCGCAGATCAGCCAGAATGTTCATGCGGTCTTCCGGCGTATTGTCATCGGATGCACCCTGCGTCAGGCTTTCCTTGATCTTGGCAAGCACCGTATCTGTCTGTGTCAGTGCCGTTTCCGTGATCTTAAGCCAGGCATCCGCATCCGGGATGTTCTTGTCATAATACTGATTGGACTGGGAAATATTGCTGTTCAGGCGGAGCGCACGGATCGCCACAACCGGATCATCGGAAGGTCTTGTGATCTTCTGGCCCGTTGCGATCATGGTGTTCTGCCTGTCCTCATTCAACTTGTTGATGTTGATGTTGTTCTTTGTATTGTTATTCATGATCGAGTTGGTGATTCGCATGCTCATGGGTTGTCCTCCTGTATTTTCTGATGTTTCTGATGCCGATTGTTACTGCAGGCACGTTCGGATCATGTCCTTTTCGAACCTATATCATCTATACCCCGGTCTGAAGGATCAGGCGGTCGTAGATCTCCGTGAACACCTGCATCATCTTGGCCGACAGGTTATATGCTTCCTGGAATTTCACCAGGTTCAGTGCTTCTTCGTCGTTGTCCACGCCGGAAACCGACAGCCGCTGGTTCACAATGGCTTTGGAAATATCGGAGTATACGGCGCTGAACGTGTTGGCCGAATTGGCGGCAAGCGCCACATCCGAAAGGATCGTCTGCAGGAATTCCTTGGATGTACAGCCTCTGATACCTTTCTGATTCTGTACGGACAGCAGCTGTTTCGCGATATTCTGCACATCCTGTCCCTGATGGATATCCAGGGAAGTTCCGAATTTCTTCACATCATGGATCATATCCTGATTGACCTGGAAGTTGGCTGCCGTCAGTCTGTAGTAACTGTCATCATCGCTGCGCCACGAAGTTTCTCCTCTGGTGAAATCATCAAATGTGAAGGTGTTGCTGCCGTCCACAAGATCCGCTCCGGTAAACAGACATCTTTGCGCATCCTCTCCGTATTCGTCCTGCGCCTGTTTTTCGATGAAATTCATCTCCTCGGCAAAGACGCGCACCCACTCATTCATCTGTTCCATGTAGTACGGAATGCCCTGATAGTCGATCTCGCGTCCTACCGCCGCAAGTCCGCCAAGGAACTGGGGCCCCGGAAGTTCTTCTATATAGAAAGTGTACTGATGGCTGATGTTTCCCGTTCCGTCATCCACTTCATCATATGTCCAGCCGACATATTCGAAATCCTTGTTGACCAGCGTCAGAAGACCTTCTTCCGGAAGAGTTGTCTTATTGATATCCATAAGGTAGTCCTCTTCCACTTCGATCACGATCTTGTGGTAAGAGTGACCGTCGCTCCATGTGCCCGAAGCCGGAGGATTGGAACTGATATCCTTGCCGTGGAAGTATTCCTCGTTATTTCCGTCCCGCACTTCCATCAGTCCTTTTAACTCTCCGCCGAGGTTCTTGCCGTAGAGATTGAACTCGATCCCGTTTGTCCATCTGACCTCATACAGGCCGTCCGCGTCGGACTGATTGAGTTTCTTTTCCCTGGTCGTACATTCCAGGGTGTTGTATTCATAGCCAAGCACCAGGCTCTGTCCGCCTGCGATGTCAACGCTGTATGTGTAGATGCCGGAAGGTTCCGTGCTGTCTTCCGAAACATAGATCGGCGTTTCCTTGATCTTGACATCCACGATCTTGGAAAGCTCGTCGACCAGCAGCGCACGCTGATCGCGAAGTTCATTGGCATGGCTCCCCGTGATCTCGATCGTATTGATCTGCTGGTTCAGCGTCGCGACCTGGGAGGCAATGGAATTGATCTCGTCCACCTTGTTCTTGATCTCGGCATTCGCATCCAGCTGAACCTCCTGCAGGCTTGTATACATGGAAGCAAAATAATCACACAGGCTCTGCGCCGCTGCCAGGTACTGCGTCTTGACCATTCCGTCGCCCGGACTCTTGTATACTTCCTCGAGCGCATGGAAACTGTTCTTGTAGATCGTGCCGAAGCCCTGCTTCATATCGGTTTCCGTGAAGTAGTTTTCCAGCTGCTCCATGTAATACCGCTTAATGTCAAATGTTCCGGCGCTGGCGTTGTTCTGCCAGTACTTTAAGTCGTAGTACTGATTCCTCGTCTGATTGATCTCGATCGTGTCCACACCCGAACCGGCCATGCCGTATGTTGTCCAGGTATGAAGGGCGTCCGATGCCTTCTGAACGGTATTCTGACGGGTATACCCTTCTGTTTCCACATTTGAGATATTATTTGCCGTTGTGTTGAGCGAAACGTTTGCCGCCTGCAAACCCGTATATGCTATGTTCAATCCAAAAAACTGTGAAGGCATGTCTGACTCCTTTCCTTCTATAGTGTTTCTGTTCCGGTTGAAAGCTTAAAACTAGGTCAGCCTGTTGATGAGATGGTCGAGCATCGCGTCGATCGCATTGATGTAACGGCTGGCTGCGTTATACGCATTCTGGAACTTGATCATGTTGCTCAGTTCTTCATTGGAAGATACGCCCATGACCGACTGTCTTGCGTTTTCCAGGGAAACCACCGTGCCGCCCTGGCTGTCGGCGATCGTCTTGTAGATGAAACCGGTATTACCGATCTGCACGACCATGTTGTCGTAGTAATCCGTGAAATTGTACTCTTTATTGCTGTCAGGATTCAGGGTTCCGAACGGATCCTGAAAGGCCTGGGCCAGTCTGTCCGCCTTGACCTGATCCGCCTGCTTGTCCACCGTCACAAAGGAAAGCAGTGTCGGCTGTTTTAACAGGTCCGGATTGATCTTCAGATTGGAAAGTGTATACATGGAAGAAACATCTACCGGTGCGTTGGTGATATCTTCCTTAATGTAATACCATCCCGCGCCATAAGGATGATCCGCATCAACAGGTCCCGTATATTCCTCATATCTGCTTGATTCGCCAAGACGCTCGAACAGCTCGATCGGGAGCTCTTCCTGCGTGGCGTAATAACGTTCCGGGGCTTCTTTGCCCTGTTCGTTACAGAGAATATCATTGACGGAGGTCGTAAGAGCATGTACCAGGTTGTCAAGTTCTGCCTGCATGGTCAGGACTACGGATTTTCTGGTTGCCACTCTTTCCATACCGCTTGCATCCTTGTAACCCTGATTGTATACGTCATAGGTGACACCGCCGACCTCACGGTCCGTCATCAGATTCGTATAATTGGCCCTTCTATCACCGCGCATGAGAAGGATGGATTTGAGTTTTCCGATGTCCGTATCATCTGCGGAAAGGATCTCTTTATCCAGATCGAAAACCTCCGCATCATCGTTCCACGGCCAGATCGGTGTATAAAAGCCGGTCGAATCATCCATCTTCGTATCCATTTCAAAGACTCTGTCGCGGCATACAAACGGAGTTCCCTCAACAGAGATCTCCACAACATTGTCAATGGTTTCCGAATAGGAGATGTTGCACATTTCCGAAAGTTTATCTATCAGCAGGTTTCTGGCATCTCTCATATCGTTTGCCTCTTCCTGCCCGATTTCCGTAGCCTTGATCGCATCGTTCAGCTGTTTGATCTTATGGCCGTATTCATTGATCAGATTGACCTGATCCACAACCCGGGCGTTCAGGTTGTCCTGGTAGTTGGACAGGCCGTCATATACGGCCTGCGCGCGTTCCAGAAACTGCAGTGCGGTCGCAACGAACTGCCCCTGCACAACCGCGCTCGTCGGATCCTTCTGTAATTCCTGGATGGATGTCCAGTAATCGCCCAGCGCATCGTGGAAAGAGGCTCCTTCCATTTCTCCCAGCAGCGTTTCGATCTCAGTGGATGTCTCATACGCGATCTCGTAGAATTCTTTCCTGCCGGTTTCCTCACGATAGGATAAGTCGAGGAAAAAATCCCTGACCTGTCTTACATCGGCGTATTCGACACCAAGCCCTGACTGCTTCGCGGAAATAGCCGCATTTCCGATCGTGTTGTAAAAACGATCCTCAAGCAGGGTCTGCTGTCTGGTATATCCTTCAGTTTCAATATTGGATAAATTATGCGCTGTGGTATTCAGCGCATTTTGACTGGTCTGTAATCCGGACGCTCCGATATAAAGACTTCCCATTAATGGCATAGGATCACCTCACTGTTTCGCATCAAACCCTTCTGACATCGTTCCCAGGGTTCCGCCGGTGTTCATGGCACTTCTGCCATAGTTGGCGGTCTGCGGCGCTTCCCGCATGGCCTTGACCATCTTGAGGTCAAATTCCACCATTTCGAGGGAATGCTTAATAAGCTCGGCATTCTGCTCATTGATCCGACGGATCTGGTGTACCGTACCGGATAATCCGTCGATCAAAGTATTCAGCCGATCCCGTTCCTCAGGCTGACTCTTCAGCAAGTCAGCCAGCGCCGACAGTTTTAATGTTTCAACATCCTTGTTGATCACGTCTGCTATATCATGGGTCACTGTCTCTCTCTTCCTGTCCAGATGACCGATATGATTCATGACGTTCTGTTCTTCGTCCGTGATGGCGCGCAGAGCATTGATATCGTTCTGCACGATAATCTGTGTCTTTCGACTGGTAATGTCAAGCAGCTGTTTAAAAGTAGCTTCTTCTTCTCCGAGCACACTAAGGAGCTCTTCCATGAGACTGGCCAATAACTGTTACCTCCAGGCTTCGTACTTTTCCAACAACTTGCTTGCAAAATCACCGCTGTCCACATTGTAGGTACCGGCATCGATCTTTTCTTTCAACGGTGCAGTCAGTTCAGCTCTTACATCCGGCGCATTCTTAACGGCCTGTTTCAGAGTCTGGATATCCTTACCGAGGCTGGAGATCTGTACCTGGTCCATGCGGCTTGTTTTGCTGGTTTTGGCAGCTTTGTCAATCTTACGTGACTGATAGATCTGATTGACCTGGTTATAAGCTTCAATACGCATGTCGTTCTCCCCTTTCCTTCCTTGGATTTTTTATCGCTTTCACAACCATGTAAAAGCGCATGATTAAACTCTTACATTTATTTTATCGGCTGTTTTACACAAGACTTTAGATTTTTTTTTATAATCTTTCTGTTTCTATGTGACAATTCAATTCCTGTCCGGACCGGTCTTTTCTTCCTTATAATGCCTGCGGCAGAGCGCCACATAGTTATCGTTGGCTCCGAGCACGATCTGTTCGCCGTGCTTGATGACTTTTCCTTCCGGCGTGATCCGGGTGTTGCACTGTGCTCCCTGTCCGCACCAGCAGACCGTTTTGATCTCTTCGATCACATC
>JAGCXZ010000269.1 GCA_017961065.1 Lachnospiraceae bacterium | reverse complement strand
TTCCATCGCCCTGGTGATCCCGACATAGCAGAGCCTTCTCTCCTCCTCGAGTTCCATCGGATCATCGCTTGTGATGTTCATGTAACTCGGGAAGAGTCCGTCCTCCATGCCGGCCAGATAGACATGCGAAAACTCCAGACCCTTTGCGGCATGCAGCGTCATCAGCATGACATGGTCCGCGTCGGCGTCGACATTGTCAATATCCGAAACGAGCGCAACCTCCTCCAAAAATCCCGAAAGGGTCGCATCTTCATGTTCCTCTTCAAAAGCGATCACCTTGTTGATGAACTCGTCGATATTGTCGACCCTGGTCTGCATCTCGATCTCATCGGCAACATCCATGTTTTCTATGTAGTCTGTTGTCTTAAGGATATCGCCTACCAGCTGCTCCAAAGACAGGTAGGGAAGCTTTGACCTCCATACGGTGATCATTTCGGTAAACGGTTTGATCTTGGCTGCGGCTTTGGCAACCTGCGGGATCCGGTCCGCAATGAGCAGTGCGTCATAGAAGGAGATGCCCTGCGCGTTGGCGTAGTCCTGGACCCTTGAAAGCGTCGTCGCGCCGAGCCCGCGCTTGGGCGTATTGATGATGCGGCGCACCGCCAGATCGTCCCTGGCATTGTCGATCGTCTTTAAGTAAGCCAGAATATCCTTGATCTCGCGCCGGCTATAGAAGTTCACACCGCCGACCACATCATAAGGAATGCCTTCCATGATCATTTTCTCTTCCAGAAGACGCGACTGGGCGTTGGTCCTGTAGAGAACGGCGCACTCCCGGTAGCGCGCAAGGCCGTTGCGGTGCTTTCTTGCGATGTCATCCGCGATGAACTCCGCCTCCTCATAAGCCGTGTCAAACTGGCGAAAATGCACTTTATTCCCACTGCCCTTATCCGTCCAGAGTGCCTTGTCCTTTCTCGAGGCATTCTGTTTGATCACGGAATTGGCCGCATCCAGGATCGTCTGCGTGGAGCGGTAGTTCTGCTCGAGCTTTACGACCTTCGCGTCGGGATAGACCTTCTCGAAATCCAGGATGTTGCGTATGTTGGCGCCGCGGAATTTGTAGATGGACTGGTCATCGTCTCCGACCACGCAGATGTTGCGGTGCCTGGCCGCAAGCAGCCTGATCAGTTCAAACTGCACCGTATTCGTATCCTGATATTCGTCCACCATGATATAGAGGAACTTATCCTGATAGGATTCCAGCACAGCGGGCTGGGTTTTGAACAGCTCCACGGTCTTTAAGAGCAGGTCGTCAAAATCAAGCGCGTTATTTTTCTGCAGCGTCTTCTCGTACTCGGCATATACCTTGCAGAGCTGCTTCCTGCCGTAGTCCCACGGCTCCTCGTCAAGGTATTCCTTCGGCCCGAGCATCTCGTTCTTGGCTCTCGAGATCCCGGACAGCAGCGCTCTGTGCGGATACTGTTTGGTATCGATCTCCAGGCGCTTGCAGACATCCTTCATGACCGTCAGCGTGTCGTCGGTATCATAGATCGTAAAATTCGTATCGTATCCCAGCTTGTCAATGTAGCGGCGCAGGATCCGCGCGCAGGTCGCATGGAATGTCGCGACCCAGATGCTTTCCGCGTACTCGCCCACATTCCTGTCGATCCTCTCTCTCATCTCACCGGCAGCCTTGTTGGTAAATGTGATCGCGAGGATATTCCACGGCTGCACATTGCAGTCGCTGATCAGATACGCTGCCCGGTTCGTCAGCACTCTCGTCTTGCCGCTTCCGGCTCCCGCCAAAATTAAAAGCGGCCCATCGATGGTCAGAGCCGCTTCTTTTTGTTTCTCATTCAGTATATCGATTACCTGATTCATGTAACTCTCCCGTATCAGTTCTCCGTTTCCTTCAGACGGTTCAATACCATGTCGTAACCGTCATTCCCGTAGTTTAAGGAACGGTTCACACGGCTGATCGTCGCCGTGCTTGCGCCGGTCTTCTCGGCAATATCCAGATAAGTCTTCTTCTCGCGCAGCATGCTTGCCACTTCAAAACGCTGCGACAGGGACAGCAGCTCGTTGATCGTACAGATGTCCTCGAAAAAGATGTAGCATTCCTCTTTGCTTTTGAGCTGCATGATCGCATCAAAAAGAAAATCAACCGCTTCCGTATGGATCTTCGGATTCATTATTCCGTCACTCCTAACTTATCGAATAATTTTTTCAGGGAATTTTTCTCCAGAACAAGCAGCATGTTCGAGCTGATCTTCTCTTCGTCCACCTCGAACTCCTCATCGATCACGAGGATCTTCTCGCCCGGCTTCACCATGCTGTCATAAGGGATCTTCAGGATCTCCCCGATCGTTGCGCATTTCTGGATCGGCGCGCCGATGTTGACGAACAGGTTCGTCAGCGTTGCGATCGAATTGGCATAGGCACCGGAAGTGATATTGGCCATCTCGCTTAAAACCGATGTGTCCATCTCATCGAGGCTGGTCAGATCCTCCAGATGTCTCTCATAGAATGTATTGATGATCCGCTCAGCAAAAGGCTTGCGGACAATATGGAACATCATTCCTTCCAGGTCGTCGGTAACATCGATCTGAATGCCCAGAATCTGATTGGATCCGCCTCCCAGGTACTGAGATGTGGAGTCAAAATCAAGAACCTGCACGTTCGGAACGGACATGTCAACCACTGCACCAAGCAGAACGGAAAGCGCCGTGCAGGCATTTCCTGCGCCTATATTTCCGATCTCTTTTACAACATCCAGCTGCAGTTCATTCAAGCTGTCGTAAGCTCCCATGCGGTTATACCTCAATCATCATTTTATTATGTAAAAGTTTTACATTGCGAAAGTCGAATATAAAAATAGTGTATCATTTCACCGTTCTTTTTTCAACACGAACATGAATTAAATAACGCGCCGTTTGACAAAAGAGAAACAGTGGCATAATATTGTGAAGTTGTGGGATGACCCTGCAATATTTATCGGCAATGTTTCTTACAGAAAGAAGGCGTATTTGTGTCAATCCTATTTAACATCGCTTTTGCATTACTCGCGGGTCTTCTGATGACCCGTCTTTTCAAAAAATGGAATCTCCCGGACGTGACTGCGTTTCTGATCTCCGGCGTTCTGATCGGTCCGTTCATTCTGGGCCGGATCGGCGGCGGGATCGGATTCAACTCCTATGAGGAAGTGGCAGGATTCGATATCGTGAATGAAGTGGCCATGGGCTTCATCGCATTCTCGATCGGCAGCGAATTCCGCCTGTCATCTTTGAAAAAGACCGGCAAACAGGCTTTTGTGATCGGTATCGTGCAGGCAGTTGAAGCGACGATCCTCGTGGACATCGCGCTCTACCTCTTCCACCTGGCCCGTCCGGACCTCTTAAGTGTTCCGATGACGATCACGCTGGGTGCCATCGCATCCGCGACCGCTCCCGCGGCAACCCTGATGGTTGTAAGGCAGTATAAGGCCAAG
>JAGCXZ010000268.1 GCA_017961065.1 Lachnospiraceae bacterium | reverse complement strand
GCGTCAAACAGATCTTTGCCGACGGCAGCGAAACGGATGCCGTTCCGGTTTACGAGGCCGGAAGCACACACGATATCAGGATCATTATGGGGTAAATAAATATAGATCGAAAACAGGAGGGATACCATGATCAAGTTCGGAACCGGCGGCTGGAGAGCCGTGATCGGAGATGAGTTCACAAAAGCCAATCTGCAGCTGCTCGCCAAGGCAGTGGCTGATATGATGCACGATGAGGGCGTTACGGAAGAGGGGATCGTGATCGGATACGACAGACGATTCCTGTCCAAGGAAGCCATGCAGTGGCTGGCCTGCGTTTTTGCGGCAGAGGGGATCAGAGCCGATCTGATCAACAAGTCGGCACCCACACCGCTCGTAATGTTCCATGTGGCGCGCCACGGCCTGCATTACGGCATGATGGTAACGGCAAGCCATAACCCGGCACTCTACAACGGCGTCAAAGTCTTTCTCGAGGGCGGCCGGGACGCGGACGAGGAGAAGACCGCGCAGATCGAGGACTACATCCGCCGCGTCACGGAGCAGGGCAGCGTAAAGGAAATGGCCTACGAAGACGCGCTTGCGGCGGGACTGATCCGCGAGATCTACCCGCTGAACGAATACCTGGACAGCATCATCGATACGGTTGACATGGACGCGATCAAAAAGCGGGGGCTCCGGATCGCGCTGGATCCCATGTACGGCGTATCGGAGACGTCCTTGAAGACGATCCTGATGACGGCCAGATGCGAGGTGGAGACGATCCATGAGCGTCATGATACGCTCTTTGGCGGGAAACTGCCGGCACCGACACAGGAAACGCTCAAGAGCCTGCAGGAATACGTGCTCGACAGGCACTGTGACCTGGGGATCGCAACGGACGGCGACGCGGACCGGATCGGCGTGATCGACGATCAGGGGAACTTCCTGCATCCCAACGACATCCTCGTGCTGCTTTACTACTATCTGCATAAGTTCAAGGGCTGGACGGGCCCGGCGGTCAGAAACATCTGTACCACACACCTGCTTGACAGCGTGGCGCACGCGTTTTCCGAAGAGTGCTACGAGGTGCCCGTCGGTTTCAAGCATATCAGTGCCAAGATGAACGCGACAAACGCGATCATCGGCGGCGAATCCTCGGGCGGTATGGCCGTAAGGGGTCACATCCGCGGCAAGGACGGTATCTATGCCTCGGCACTCCTCGTGGAGATGATCGCCGTGACCGGCAGAAAGCTTTCTGAACTGATGGCGCAGATCAGGGAGGAATTCGGCGGCATGGAACTCGTGGAGCGGGACTACCGGTTCACGAATGCCAGAAAGGAAGAGATCAGGCAGATGCTTCTGATCGACAAGAAACTGCCGGAACTTCCGATCGCAGCCGAGAAGGTTTCCTATCTGGACGGCTTGAAGATCTACTTTGTAAAGGAAGAGGGCGCGTCCGAAAACGGCTGGATCTCCGTCAGATTCTCCGGAACGGAGCCTCTGCTCAGGATCTTCTGCGAGATGGGCAGCAGGCAGGATGCGGAAAAGCTCTGCGCCGTCTTTGAGGAATTCCTGGATCTGAAACGCTGATCATCATGACAAAGTACCCTGTGTCGTGGTAATCTACAGATATGAAGAAAATCCGTAACAAGATCTTTTCGATCAGCAATACGAATAACAAGCGCTCCAACATGGCAAAGATCATCATAGTGGGATGGTTTTTGCCATTGGTGCTGCTTACGGGCGCGATCCTTCTCATCCTGTCCGGCAGCATGAACCGCTCTGCCAGAAACACGGTGAAAACGAGCGCGCAGAAGGCGGTCGAGATCCTGGGCATGCGTTTGAACGACTGTGAACTGGCCAGCAAGAACGCTTCCTATCTGCCCGTGATCCAGAACAGTTACCGTACGTTCTTAAGTGACGGGGACAAGAAGGATTTAAACGAGTCGGTCACGACATTTCTGAAACAGCAATACCGCTACCACACGAATCTCAAAGATGCCGTTCTGGTGTTTACGGCATTTCCCGAAGAACTCTACTATACCTATAATAACAGCAAAGGCGGGACCTATAAGGATATCCAGACCTTCTCGCAGAATACGCTCTCATCGATCCTTGCGGAATCGGAGGCGCTGGATACGGACACGAGACTGTACGGCGATAACGGCAGGATCTACATGATCCGAAACCTCATGGATTCCAAATTCCACCCGTATGCGATGCTGATCCTCGAGCTGGACCGGGCTTCCTTAACGGAAAGCCTGCAGAGCGTCTGGGGTTATGCGGACGGCGCGCTCTACCTGCAGGATGAGGTCCTGCTTGCGGGCGGAGAGGGGATCACGGAGGCCGTTGCAAGCGGCGCGATTGATTTTGACACCGAAGGAAAAAACCGGACGGCCTATACGACCTACGGCGGGCATTCCTATGTGACGGGCTGCCTGAACCAGTACGGCGAGATCCATGCGGTCGTGGAACTTGATGACGGGATCATCTATGCGGAGCGCAAAACCTATCTGTTCTTCGTGCTGATCCTGCTGATCATGCTTGTGCCGCTGCTCGTGATCATGCGCCAGTACGAGCAGATCTACCGGGAAGAACTTTCCCTGCGGGATGCCAGGATCAGGGCGCTGCAGTCGCAGATCAACCCGCATTTCCTCAACAATACACTCGAGATCATCAACTGGGAGGCAAGACTTGCCGAGAATTACAAGATCAGCGGCATGATCGAGGCGCTCTCCACGATGCTGTCCGCCACGATGAACCGCAAGTCGGAGGCGGTCCACACGCTTCGGGAAGAGATGAGCTATGTGGATGCCTACCTTTATATCATCGAGCGGCGTTTCGGCGAGCAGCTGCGCGTGATCAAGGAGATCGATGAGAGCCTGATGGAGCAGACCGTGCCCAGGCTGATCATCCAGCCGATCGTGGAAAACGCCGTGGATCACGGAAAGGACGCGTCCAGACAGAACACGGTCGTGATCCGGATCAGCCGGGACGAAGATTACATGCTGATCGAGATCGAGAACAGCGGGAGTCTCACCGAAGAGGAAAAATCACACATTCAGGATATCCTGTACGGAAGCGACGATTCCGGCCTGCGTCATACGAGCGTCGGGATCCGCAACGTCAACAGCCGCTTAAAGCTCATTTACGGCGAAGAATGCGGCTTGACGATCGATAACCGCAAGCGGGATGATTCCGTCTGTACAGTCAGTACGATCAAAATCACAATATCAGACAAAAAAAACCAAAGGTAACAATGGGTGGCGCAGCCCGATTCCGTTATGATGTAGGGGAAGCATGAGAGAGTCTCATGCCCGAACAAGCAGATATAAATGGGAGGGTTTATAAGATGATGAAAAAAGGAATCGCAATGTTACTCGCATCGGCTATGGTATTATCCATGATCGGATGCGGCGGCGCAGCAGCAGATACAACTGCGGCACCCGCAGCAACCGAGGCACCGGCTGAGGAAACAAAAGAAGAGGAAGCTCCTGCAGCAGAAGAAAGCGCAGACGCTTCCGGCGTAGAACTGAACGTAACAACAACATTTGCGGGCGAAGACGGCAACGCACAGAACTTCAAGGATGCCGTAAACGCATGGTGTGCAGAGACCGGCAACACGGTAGCAGACACATCCGCAACCAGTGATGAGACATTCAAGACCAGAGTGATCACCGACTTTGAAACCGGTTCGGAACCCGATGTACTGTTCTTCTTTAACGGTGCAGATGCCAACAGCTTCATCGAGGCAGGCAAGGTTGTTTCGATCGACGACATCAGAGCAGAGTATCCGGATTACGCAACCAATATGAACGACGATCTGATCGCAGATTCCCTGGTTGACGGCAAGAAGTACGCAGTTCCGGTTAACGGTTACTGGGAAGCAATGTTCGTAAACAAGGAAGTTCTGGATGCAGCAGGTGTTGCAATGCCTGGCGCTGACTACACAATGGAAGCTTTCAAGGCTGACTGCCAGAAGATCGTTGACGCAGGTTACACACCGATCGCAGCAGCACTTGGCAACATCCCGCACTACTGGTGGGAGTACGCGATCTTCAATAACGAGTCTCCGGCAAACCATCTGGAGATCCCCGCAAGCGCAGACGATGAGATCGGACAGGCCTGGGTTGCAGGTATGAACGATATCAAGGAACTCTTTGAACTGGGTTACTTCCCGGAGAATACACTTTCCGCAACGGATGATGAGACCTTCGCAATGTTCACGGAAGGCAAGGCAGCATTCCTGATCGACGGTTCCTGGAAGGTAGGCGGCATTGTGGCTGCATGCCAGTCCGATCCGGAAGATCCGGCAACACTGGATACCGCAAAACTGGACAACTTCGATGTAACATATGTTCCCGGACAGGGAAGCCGCAAGGCAACCGATCTGATCGGCGGTCTGTCCATGGGTTACTACATCACGACCAAGGCCTGGGATGATCCGGCTAAGAGAGAAGCAGCTGTATCCTTCGTATCCTACATGACAAGCGACACGGTTGTTCCGAAGTTTGCACAGCATACCGCAAGCGCACTCAAGAACGCTCCGGCTGTTGACGAATCCGCATTCAATCCGCTTCAGATCAAGGCTATGAGCATGATGAGCGGTGTTACATCCTTAACAGGGGCTGTACAGGATCTGTTCATGGGCGACTGCCGCGTACCTACTTTCGACGGCATGCCTGAGATCGTAACCGGCAAAGTGGATGCCAAGGACGCTGTACAGGAAGGTATTGATTCTTACTTAGCACAATAAACGGCAGGCTTGGCACAAAGCCCGGCACTTAAGGCCCCGACATTACTGAACACGCATTCAGGGTGTCGGGGCTTCTTAAAAGGCAATATCCGGAAGAAGAGGGAATCTTATGGGTGCAAATATCTATAAAAATAAAAAACCGGTCAGTCTGTTTCTGTTCCCGGCATTTCTCTTTATGATCGTATTTTTATACTATCCGTTCGTAAAGAACATCTGGAACAGTTTTATGGAGATCAAGCAGCTCGGCGGAACCGGTTCGGGCGTTGTGTCCCCGTGGTACGGCAACTACGCCAAGATGTTCACGGACGCCAACATCCGCACATCGCTGATCAATACGCTGATCATGATGCTGGCAACGCTCGTGTTCCAGGTCGGGTTCGCCATCATCCTCGCGCTGATGGTGGACAATATCAGGCGGGGCAGGCAGTTCTTCAAGACCGTGTTTTTCTTTCCGATCGTGATCTCGGCTACGGCACTCGGTCTTCTGTTCAACCTGATCTTCCTGTATGACAAGGGTATGCTGAACCAGATCCTGGAGATGCTCGGCAAAGCCGAACTGACGGACTGGAAGGCGGAAGGGATCGCGATCTTTACGATGATGCTGCCGGTCATCTGGCAGTATGTCGGCTTCTACTTCGTGATTCTGATCACAGGTCTGAACAACATTCCGGAGGATCTCTACGAGGCAGCAACGATCGACGGCGCCACCCGTTTCCAGCGCGTGCGCTATATTTCGATCCCGCTTCTTCACAACGTGATCTGCACCTGTGCGGTACTGGCCGTGACAGGCGCGCTGAAGGTATTCGACCTGCCATGGACCATGTTCCCGAAGGGCATGCCGCTTAAGTCGACATTCCTGACCGGAACCTACATGTACTATCAGACCATGGAGGCCAAGAACGTGGATTACGGCTCGGCGATCGCGGTACTGATCGTGGTACTGGGTGTGATCCTCTCAAAGGTTGTCAACAAGATCTTCAGGGAAAAGGACTATTGATCGCGCGAGGAGGCTGTTTGAAATGAAGCAAAAGAAATTTTCCGTCGGCATGACGCTGATATATGTATTTTTGATCCTTTGGTCGCTGACCACGATCTACCCGATCATCTGGGTCATTCAGAATTCGTTCAAAGCCAAGGACAAGATTTTGGCCAACTCCTTTGCGCTTCCGTTCGGGGATCTGTTTACGACGGCCAACTATAAGAAGGCATTCTCGAATCTCAACATCTTCGGGTCCTATGCCAACAGCCTGTTCATTTCCCTGATGGTATCGTTTGTCGTGATCCTGCTTGCCGGAATGGCGGCCTATGCGCTCTCGCGCTACCACTTCAAAGGCAGCAAACTGCTCTATGCGGTTGTGATCGCGGCTATGATGTTCCCGGCATACGCAACGATCATTCCGGTCTTCTCGATGGAGTTCTCCTGGGGGATCGTGAATACGGACAGCTGGATCCTGTCGATGCTCTCGGTGATCCTGCCGCAGGTGGCCGGCAACCTGTCCTTTGCGATCGTGGTGCTGTGCGGCTACATCAAGGGGCTGCCGATCGAGCTCGAGGAAGCGGCATTCATGGAAGGCTGCAACGCGTTCCAGATCTTCTTTAAGGTGATCGTTCCGCTGACCAAACCGAGTTTTGCTACGGTAGCGATCTTTTCCTTCCTTTGGAGTTACAACGATCTGTTCACGCAGATGTTCTTCCTGAGAAGACCCGAGATGTGGGCGATCACAAGACTATTAAACCAGCTGACCAGCCAGGAAGGCACGAACTACGGCCTGATGGCTTCGGCCGTGACGCTTGTTGTCGTACCGCTCGTCATTGTTTACTTATTCCTTCAGAAATATATCATAAAAGGAATGACAGCAGGCGCGGTAAAGGGGTAGAATACTATTAAGGCGCTACGATTTGCAACAGCATGGAATAACAGGCCGGCTCGTCATGCTTGCATTTAAGAGATGGCCTGTTATGACAGGCGTGCTGCGAAGCAGTGGCCCAACCCGTATGAGCAACTTAGCACGAAGTGCGGGTTGCGAATACAGGTTGGGCCATTGCAAATCGTAGCAGAAGGCACGTGATTGCAAATGTACAAGGTAGTTATCATTGATGATGAACCGATCATTGTGGAAGGTCTGAGCAGGGCGGTCGACTGGAAAAGCCTGCACTGCACTGTGGCCGGTTGCGCGCATGACGGACGTGAAGGGATCGACCTGATCCGTTCCGTGGAGCCGGACATCATCATCTCTGATATCTGCATGCCGGGGCTGAACGGCCTGAAAATGATCGCGGCGCTGCGCTCGGAGTTCCCGAAAACGCAGATCACGATCCTGACGGGCTATCGTGAGTTTGAATATGCAAGGGAAGCCATTTCCTTAGGCGTAACCAGATTTTTATTAAAACCGTCCAAAATGGACGAACTGCAGGAAGCGATCCGCGCGATGTGTGCGAAACTCTCGGACGATGGGGCGGAAGCGTTTTCGGAAGGCAGTTCGGACGCGGGCGGTTTTGTTGTGAAGAATGCCCTGCACTACATGCGTGAACACTACGCGGAGAAGATCCTGCTCTCCGATGTGGCGGAGGAGATCTTTGTCAGCCAGTGGCACTTAAGCAAGTTGCTGAACAAGGAGACGGGACAGAGTTTTTCGGAGATCATGAACGGGATCCGGATCGAAAAGGCAAAGGAACTGCTAAGAGACCCTTCCCTTCGGATCAGCGATGTGGCAGAACAGGTCGGATTCCAGGATCTGCCGCATTTTTCGCGTGTCTTTAAAAAGATCGCGGGCGTTTCCGCGAACGAATATCGCAATAAATAAACGGAGGAAGCGGAAGATGAAAGGAATGCTTTTTGTACCAACAGATCAAAAGGACGCACCCGGCGGCCGTCAGTTCGGCTTTGTGCCGGGTGATCTGCATTATGAGAACGGCGTGATCACGGCAGTTGAGCTTTTAAACGAAGCCGACTTAAGCGCGCAGGAACAGGAAACCTATATCCTGCCGGGACTTGTGGATATCCATCTGCACGGCTGCATGGGCGTGGATTTCTGCGACAGCGTTCTGCAGGATGACGACACGGTCCTTGAGACGATGTGCGCTTATGAGACATCTTCGGGCGTTACTTCCATCTGCCCGACCACGATGACCTATGATGAGGAACGTCTCGCATCGATCATGCGCAAGGCCCGTGATTTTACCGGTTCAGATCATCCGCTGCATGACCGCGTGATCGGCGTGCATCTGGAAGGCCCGTTCATTTCACTGGAAAAATGCGGCGCCCAGAATCCGAAATATATCCAGGCTCCCAACCTTGCGATGTTAAACCGCCTGCAGGAAGCAAGCGGCGGTCTTGTCAGGCTGGTTGCGATCGCACCCGAGACTGACGGTGCGATTGACTGCATCAGGGAAGGAAGCAGTTCCTTTACGTTCTCGATCGCGCATACCACGGCAGGCTATGAGATCGCATCCGAAGCGATCAAAGCGGGCGCAAAGCATGTGACGCATATGTACAACGCGATGCCTGCATTCTTAAACCGCGCACCCGGCGTGATCGGCGCGGCCTGCGATGACAAGGACACCTATGTGGAACTGATCGGCGACGGGATCCATGTGCATCCTGCCGTAGTCAGAGCTACTTTCTCCATGTTCGGAAATTCCAGGATCGTCCTGATCTCCGACAGCATGGAGGCAACGGGCAAGCCGGACGGAAAATACGCGCTGGGCGGTCAGGATGTTTTCAAGCAGGGCAGCAAGGCAACGCTTGAAGACGGTACGATCGCAGGGTCTGTCACAAACCTGTTTGCCTGCATGAAGAGCGTGATCTCCATGGGGATCCCCGCAGAGGATGCGATCCGCTGCGCAACGATCAATCCGGCAAGATCGATCGGTGTCGACAAGACGGTCGGTTCCCTGGAGAAAGGAAAGCGTGCGGATATCCTGATCTGCGACAAAGATCTGACCTTAAAGCGCGTGCTCGCATCCGGGGTTGAATGCAACGGATGAGTATGAGATAATAGACGCATGAAACTACTGGAAGAACGTATCCGCCGTGACGGCGTGGTAAGAGAAGGCAACATACTCAAGGTCGACAGCTTCCTGAATCATCAGATGGACATCCCGCTGTTCTGTGAACTGGGCAGGGAATTCCAGAAGCGTTTTGCGACCGAGAACATCACCAAGATCTTAACGATCGAGGCATCGGGCATCGGGCTGGCCTGCATCGTGGCGCAGTATTTCAAAGTGCCGGTTGTATTTGCGAAGAAGTCCAAGACCAAAAACATCGCAGGGGATGTTTTCACCTCGCGCGTGGAGAGTTTCACGCACGGCAGAGTGTATGACATCATCGTATCCAAGCAGTTCCTGGGTCCGGAGGACAGAGTGCTCCTGATCGATGATTTTCTTGCAAACGGCAAGGCTCTGGAGGGACTGGCAGCACTTGTGGAGAACGCGGGTGCCACTTTGGTCGGCGCAGGCGTTGCGATCGAGAAAGGGTTCCAGATCGGTGGCGATCTGATCCGGAAGAGGGGGATTCATCTGGAATCCCTGGCGATCGTTGAAAGCATGGATCCTGCGACCGGTGAGATCACATTCCGTCCGGACAACTGAGCCGGATGTACTGAGACTGATTTGAACAGGCGATCCATGTGGGTCGCCTGATTTCATACGTGCAGCAAAAGGACATGATCATATGCCTGAGAGCGGAAACAACACACTGATCCTGAAAGGGAACATCATCTATGCAAAATCACCGGAGGAACTTATCTGTTCCGACCGGTCTTATCTTGTGTGCGAAGACGGCAGATGTGCGGGTGTGTTCCAGACGCTTCCGGAAGCATATGCCGGCATTCCGGTGACGGATTACGGGGATCATCTGATCATCCCCGGACTTGTCGATCTGCATCTGCACGCGCCGCAGTACGCTTACCGCGGACTCGGCATGGATCTGGAGCTGGTCGACTGGCTGGAGCGGGTGACTTTCCCGGAAGAGGCAAAATACGCGGAGATCACCTATGCGGCCCGTGCCTACGAGACCTTTGCCGAACAGATGAAGCAGACGGCCACGACGCGCATGGTCGTATTCGGGACGGTGCATGCAGAAGCCACGCTCCTGCTTGCGCGCAAACTTTCCGAGGCCGGGTTCGGCGCCTATGTGGGCAAAGTCAATATGGACCGCAACGCGCCGGAATCCCTGTGCGAGGAGAGCGCCACGGCAAGCTTTACCGCGACGATGGACTATCTGCGCAAGTTCACGTTCCTAAAGGCGCAGGGCAAGATCTCGGACCGCGTGCAGCCAATCATCACACCGCGGTTCATACCCAGCTGCAGCCGCGAACTCATGGATGATCTGGGAGAACTGGCAAGGCAGCAGGGATTAAAAGTGCAGTCGCATCTTTCGGAGAGCAAAAAAGAGATCGCATGGGTATCGGAACTCGAGCCGGACTGTGATTTTTACGGAGCATGCTATGCGCGCGCCGGCATGATGGGCAATCCCGTGCCCTCGGTCATGGCGCACTGCGTGTGGAGTTTACCGGAAGAAGTGCAGATGATGAAGGAGGGCGACGTCTTTATCGCGCACTGCCCGCAGTCCAACACGAATCTGGCTTCCGGGATCGCACCGGTCAGGCACTACCTGACGGAAGGACTGCATGTGGGACTTGGGACGGATATCGCGGGCGGTTTTTCACGCTCGATATTCCGTGCGATGGCCGATGCGGTACAGGTCTCCAAACTCTATTTCAGATATGTGGATCAAAAGAAACAGCCCCTGACGCTGTCAGAGGCATTCCATATGGGCACCATGGGCGGCGGCGCGTTCTTTGGAAACGTCGGCTCATTCCTGCCCGGATATGAATTTGATGCGGTCATCATTGATGATACGGGACTTGCGTCCGTGCTTTCGATGAATCTTGCGGAGCGCATCGAGCGCGTCATGTACATGCCGGAGCTGTGCAGCGTAACCGCAAAATATGTATCAGGCGAGCGCGTCCTCTGATCAGGGCTCGTTGCGCCATTTTCTGATCTCATTCAGTCTTTTGCTGATCCGTGCCTCTTCCCCCTGGACACCCGGGTGGTAGTAGGTGCGGTCTTTTAATTTATCCGGCAGACACTGCATTTTGGAAATCTTTTCCTCGGTATCGTGCGCGTAGATGTATCCCTTGCCGTAGCCCGCTTCCTTCATCAGGGAGGTGGGGGCGTTGCGGATCTGCATGGGAACCGGCTCCGCGGGCATCTCGCTGATATCGGCGCTTACCTCGTTGCAGGCAACCTCGAGCGCGTTGGACTTGGGCGCCATGGAGAGGTAGACGGCTGCATGCGCCAGATGCACGTTGCACTCGGGCAGCCCCAGGAAATGGCAGGCCTGATAGGCCGCAACGGCAACCTGCAGGGCACCCGAATCAGCCATTCCGACGTCTTCACTCGCAAAGCGCACGAGACGTCTTGCAATATAGAGCGGGTTCTCACCGCCGTCGATCATGCGGCCGAGCCAGTAGACTGCGGCATCCGGATCGGAATTGCGCATGGATTTGTGGAGCGCGGAGATCAGGTTGTAGTGTTCCTCGCCGTTCTTGTCATAGAGCAGGGAACGCCGGTCCATACACTGCGCGACGGTTTCTTTTGAGACCGTGATCGCGCCGGAAGCATCGAGCGCGCCGTTTAACACGCACATCTCCAGCGTGTTGAGCGCGGTCCTGGCATCGCCGTTTGCAAAGGCGGCAATGGCGTGGAGATGCTCATCGGAGATATCGATCTGCATGTCTCCAAAGCCCTTCTCAGAGGTCAGGGCCGTTTTCAGCAGCCCGTAGAGATCGTCTTCCTCAAGTGCTTTGAGGATGAAGACCTTGCAGCGGGAGAGCAGAGCGGAGTTGATCTCAAACGAAGGATTTTCCGTGGTCGCGCCGACCAGCACGATGCTGCCCTTCTCCACGTAGGGAAGAAAGGCGTCCTGCTGCGCCTTGTTGAACCGGTGGATCTCGTCCGTAAACAGCAGCGTCCGGATCCCGAGACGGCGGTTGTCCTCAGCCTGCTTCATGACTTCTTTGACTTCCTTGATCCCGCTGGTCACCGCAGAGAATTCCACGAACTGCGCATTGGTGCTGTGGGCGATGATGCGCGCGAGCGTCGTCTTGCCGACACCGGGCGGACCCCAGAAGATCATCGAAGAAACCTGATCCTTTTCGATCAGCTGTCTGAGCAGCATACCCGGGCCGACCAGATGCTTCTGCCCGACATATTCATCCAGCGTCTCCGGCCGCAATCTGCTTGCCAGAGGCGTTCTTTTCATTTGTGAAGGTGAATCCGTAAAGAGGTTTAACTGTTCCATGTCAATCATTATATCATATGCGTTCTCATTGCGTAAAAAAATGAAAATCCGAATTTTCAGAAAAAATGTGACAAATACAGACAAATATGATAAAATTATCATGTTATGGTAACCACTTATCATGTGCTCATTATCATTCAGATCATCGCGCTTGCGATCGGCTTGTACGGAACATATTGCCTGTTCTGTGCGATGCTGCGGCCGGAAGCCAAGTTTCTGCTGGGTGCATGCGTATGTGCGGTTGCCTACGGACTCGGTTATCTGATGGAACTTGTTGCCACGAATCAGGACATGGCGTTTGATGCCTTGTGCATGCAGTACTGCGGCCTGACATACGTGGCATTTCTATTTTCCATTTATCT
>JAGCXZ010000267.1 GCA_017961065.1 Lachnospiraceae bacterium | reverse complement strand
GATGATGACTTCCGTTCTGGTATCCCCTTCGAATATTTACGAATACGAGGCGGCACACGGTACGGTACAGCGCCATTATTACAAGCATTTAAAGGGTGAGGAGACATCCACCAATTCGGTCGCAACGATCTTTGCCTGGACAGGCGCGCTGAAGAAGAGAGGCGAACTGGACGGCAACGAAGCGCTTGTGAAGTTTGCGAACAAGCTGGAGCGGTCCGTGATCGAAACGATCGAGAGCGGCACGATGACCAAAGACCTGACGATACTCACGACGCTTGAAGAAACCGTAACACTCAACAGTCTTGATTTTATCAAGGCGATCAGAAAAACACTTGAGACATATCTGTAAACCGAAACAGCGCTGTTTGGGAGGGTGCACTTTGGAAGCAAGGGATATTTCACGCGCGGTGATCGAACGACTGCCGCGTTATTACCGTTATCTGGGAGAACTGAAGGACGCAGGGACGGAGCGGATCTCGTCCAAGGAACTGTCGGCTTTGATGAAAGTCACGGCGTCGCAGATCAGACAGGATCTGAACCATTTCGGCGGGTTCGGCCAGCAGGGATACGGCTACAATGTTTCGTATCTGTATGAAGAGATCGCAAAGATCCTGGGGCTTGACAGGAAGCACAATCTGATCCTGATCGGCGCGGGGCATTTGGGCCAGGCTTTGGCCAACTATGCGAATTTTGAGCGCCGCGGCTTTGAGATCAAGGGGATCTTTGATATCGATAAAGACATCCAGGGAAAGAAGATCCGCGGGATCACCGTGCAGCCGATGGAAGAGATCGGAAACCTGATGCGCGACAAGAACGTGGATATCGCGGTTCTGACCATTCCGAAGGCGGAAGCCTTAAAGGTCGCAAAGGAACTGTCTTCCTACGGGATCAAAGCCATCTGGAATTTTGCCCATGTGGATCTGGATGTTCCGGATGATATCGTTGTGGAAAACGTACATCTGTCGGAGAGTCTGATGCGATTATCCTATAATCTGAGCAATCAAGTTGAGGTGTGATCTATGTCGGAACGCGAAGAGATCTATAAAAACGCGCTGGTGGGGAAGAAGATACCCGTTCTGATCCTTGACCCCAAGTGGCATAAGCTGTTTTCCAAGACCGGAACGACGGACGAGATCAAGGCACTTGAAAAACAACTGCAGGAACTGCTGAAGCGGCAGGGCAAACTGAATAATGAAAATAAAGACCTCAAGCGGATCAAGAATAATCTGATGGATGAGATCGTTGTCAACATGGACGGGATCGAGTCCAGGACGGATGAGCAGACCGGCAAGAAACTCGAAGAGAACAAACGGTTGATCAATGAAGTCAATGACAAGCTTGAAAAGAACGAAGATGAGCTGATGGAACTCCCCAGAGAGATCGACCGGGTCAATAAGGAACTCATGATCGTCACGATGGATCTGTGCTACGAAAAGCTCAAGGTCAACACCGAAGAGATCGAAGAGATCGCGGCCTGGATCCGGGAAGTCAGGGTCAGCCTGAAAAAGAACATCTTAAAGAAACAGAACAAGGAAGTAAACAACGCGGAGCTGTATGCCTACATGCATGATATCTTCGGGCATGATGTCATGGAACTCTTTGACATGAAGTATGAGCCCAAGCTCCCGTCTTTGAAAAAATCGGAAAATGAAAAGACTACTGACCAGCAGCCGAATGAAACAACTTGACAGCCTGACCATAGAGCACTACGGGATTCCTTCCGCCGTGCTGATGGAACGCGCTGCACTTGCGACCGTACATGAGATCCGGGAGGCGAACTATCTGCTCTCGGATGTCATTGTTCTTGCGGGTTGCGGAAATAACGGCGGCGACGGCGTTTGTGTGGCAAGGATCCTGAAGGAACAGGGGATCAGCCCGAAGATCTATGTGCTTGGCAAGCCCGATGATGCTTCCGAGTGTGCGCATCAGTTAAAGACCGCTGAAGCCTACGGCCTTGAGATCACCTACGGGGATGCTGCATCCTGTGAAGCCTTTCTGCAGCAGAATTCCTGTTCGCTTCTGATCGATGCGATCTTTGGCGTCGGGTTATCAAGACCTCTGTCGGAAGACTACAACAGCCTGATCCGGACGATCAACAACTGCAGGTTCCCTGTGGTATGCATTGATATTCCAACAGGCCTTGACGCTACAAGCGGGAAAATCAATTCCGAAGCCGTGCAGGCCAATCTGACCGTAACTTACGGCTATTATAAGATCGGCCAGCTCCTGTACCCGGGCTGCATCTGCTGCGATACACTGAAGCTTCACACGATCGGGATCGTGCAGGATTCGGAAGATAGTCCCGAAGACCTTTACGCGCTGGAAAAAGAGGATCTCAAACAGATCGAAAGACCGCAGGATTCCCATAAAGGGACGTTTGGGAAAATGCTTCTGATCGCGGGGAGCAGGGATATCGGCGGTGCTGCCGTTCTGGCCGCAAAAGCCGCGATGCGAAGCGGCGCCGGCATGGTTAGGGTGTTTACCCATGAGAGAAACCGGGAACTGCTGCTTGAGTCCATCCCGGAAGTCATGGTCACAACATATGATAATGATTGCAGTGAACTGAAATCCGCCATGGAATGGGCGGATGTGATCGGGATCGGTCCCGGAATATCCGTATCGGACCTTTCGGCTCAAATGCTGCGGACTGTTTTATGCGACAGTAGACTTCCCGTTGTTCTGGACGCGGATGCCATTGCTTTGCTGAAACGGGATCCCGCATTGATGCAGGAGATCGAAAAGCCGGACCGGCAGGTGATCATCACCCCGCATCTGAAAGAGTTTTCGGATCTCACGGACCTGAGTGTTAAAAATATCAAGGCGGATATCGTCAATGTCTGTAGGGATTACGCGGCAGGGCACAAACTGACCTGCGTCTTAAAGGATTCGAGGACTGTGATCGCGGATGAAAATAAAACCTATCTGAATCTGTCGGGAAATGCCGGCATGGCAACGGCCGGATCCGGTGATGTGCTGTTCGGACTGATCACATCACTTCTCGGACAGACAAAGGATACGGAAAAAGCCGCGTCGTTCGGTTGCTTTATCCACGGCCTTGCGGGAGACGCTGCATCCGATCAGAAAGGGCAGGCCGGTATGGTCGCATCGGACATGATCGATCATTTTCATGAATTTATGTGCTAAACAGCATAATACGAATAAGATCCGGGTATATCAGACACCTGTTTATTCGGGCCGGATCATATCACGGATCATTGTCAGGCAGAAGAGTATCAATGAGTACAAAAAGAGTTTACGCAGAGATCAATCTTGATCATATCGTCAATAATCTGGACAGGATGCATGAGCTGACGAAAGAAGATACCGGGATCGTAGCCGTGATCAAGGCAAACGGATACGGACACGGGGCTCTTGCGATCGCAAAAAAGACAGAAAACCTGCCGTATCTGCACGGGTTTGCCGTTGCAACCACAGAAGAAGCCTTATTGCTTCGGGAAGGCGGGATCAAAAAGCCAATCCTGATCTTAGGATATACGTTTCCGGAAGATTACGGGGCTTTGCTGCAGAATGAGATCGAGCTCTGCGTGTTTAAGGAAGAGACCGCACGGGAACTGAGTGAATGCGCGGCAAAACTGAATCTGAAAGCAAAGGTTCATCTGAAAGTCGATACCGGTATGTCCCGGATCGGCGTTCCGGCAAACGAACAGGGTGTAGCGATCGCGCAAAAGATCGCATCCTGTAACGGACTTGTCATGGAAGGCGTGATGACGCATTTTGCAAGAGCCGATGAGACGGATAAACAGTATGCGATGGCGCAGTTTGACAGATTCAAGGCTTTTATTGACGACTGTGAGAAGAAAGGCATTTCGTTCCGTTACAAGCATTGCTCCAATTCCGCGTCGATCATGGAACTGATGTGCGCGAACATGGATCTGGTCCGCTGCGGGATCACGCTTTACGGGCTCTATCCTTCCGATGAAGTCAGAAAGGATATTGCCATGAAACCGGCGATGTCCCTGCACAGCTCTATCGTTCATGTCAAGGAACTCGGACCCGGGGCGCAGATCAGCTACGGCGGAACCTTTATCACAACCCGGGAGAAAACGGTCGTTGCGACGATCCCGGTCGGTTATGCGGACGGTTACCCCAGAACGCTTTCCTCCAAAGGTTATGTGCTCATACACGGGAAGCGCGCGCCGATCCTCGGCAGGGTATGTATGGACCAGATGATGGTCGATGTAACGGACATTCCGGATGCGAAAGATTATGATCCGGTCGTTCTGCTCGGAGAGCAGGGAAATGCGCGCATCACGGCAGAGGAACTCGGGGATCTGTCCGGGCGGTTTAATTACGAGTTTGTCTGTGACATTTCGGAACGCGTACCACGAGTATATGTGGGTTGATGATTCGACAAATACATGATATAGTGTTATAGATGTGAATATTATGGTCTGAAGCAAATTCAGAGAGCAGAAAGGGAACTTATGTCAGGACATTCAAAATTTGCCAACATCAAACATAAAAAGGAAAAGAACGATGCCGCAAAAGGCAAGATCTTTACGATCATCGGACGTGAGATCGCGGTAGCCGTCAAAGAGGGCGGACCCGATCCGAACAATAACTTCACGCTTGCGCAGGTGATCCAGAAAGCCAAAGCCAACAACATGCCCAACGACACGATCGAACGCGGCATCAAGAAGGCTGCGGG
>JAGCXZ010000266.1 GCA_017961065.1 Lachnospiraceae bacterium | reverse complement strand
CATCGAGCAGCCGACCACGCCGAGGATGCCCATGAGGCTGCGCAGCTTGTTCCGGAAGACATCACGGATGTTCCACTGTGTGGAAAAGCTTAACATCAGCCAGAGACGGCTCCGCTCCAGAGCCGTATGCCGTACCTTCTTCGGTGCCGGTGGTTTGAGTGTGACAGCGGGAGGGTCTTTGAGTTCCTTCCTGCAGGACAGGAAACTGACCAGAGTCGACACAAGGATCGCAACCGCCGTCGCGATGATATCCAGTCTTGTGATCTTTCCCTTCAGCCCCGGGATCAGATAGCTCCCCTGAAACATGCCGAGGATCCAGGGCGGCATCGTCAGATACCCGATCCATGCGCCGGCCATGCAGCCCAGGGCGCTGATCAGGAATCCGTAGGAAACATAGTGGAAGGTGATCGTTGCCTTGGAAAACCCAAGCGCCTTGAGCGTTCCGATCTGGGTCCGCTGGCTCGCGGTCACACGGGCCATCGTCGTAACGATCCCGAGCAGGGCGATGGCTAAGAAGACAATGGCAAACATGATGCCCATGGCCTGGTGCTGGCGGACTTCCGCGTCAAATGTCGCGTAGCTTAAGTTCTGATCCCTGTCGGTCACCGCGATGTCCTCGCGGTCAAACGCGTTTTCCAGACTGATCTTGATCGTATCGATGTTCTGCTTGCCGCTCCTTAAATCATCCACATCGATCAGAAGCTGGTTATAGATGATGTTGGCAGGATCCGGGTAGGAGGCGGCGGAGAGAAAGAGCAGACCGCACTTCTGATAGTTGGGGTACATCATGTCGGATTCCGACACATAGTAGACGTATTCCGGGGAATCGATGATCCCCTTGACGACAGAATCGACCCGGACGCCGTTGATCTTGAAGGAGAACGGATCTCCGATCCGGATGCCGTTGGTCCTTGCGAACCATTCCTCGATCCAGATGCCCTCTTCTTCCTCGCGGTAGGGTTCGCCCTCATAGAGCATGAGACGGCTGATCTCGTTGGTCGTCAGAAAATTGACATAGAGATAGGCGTTATCATATCCCTCTGCGGTCCCGGTCAGGGAAAGCCGCTTTTCCACACCGGTCACACCGGCGATCTTTTCCGCCAGACGGACCTCATCATCCGTGAAGCCCGCACCCTGCACCCAGACATCGCAGAGATTGTATGTTTCATAATAGGTTTCCGCGGCCTGACCGGCACCGGAGCTTTCCGCATCCAGACCCACGAAGACGAGCATTCCCAAAAGCGACATTAAAAAGATGGAAATGAACTGCGTCTTGTTCCCGGCCAGGTCACGCCACATTTTTCTGATCAGCATGTTATCACCAGTTTACTTCCGAAGCGTCCTTGGGCGAGTCATTATGCACGACGCTCTGGATCCCGCCGTTTTTGACACGGATGTCCGTATCGGCGATGTCCGCGAAAAAGCTGTTGTGCGTGACCATGACCACGGTCCGCTTTTTTTCCTTACTCATATCCTGCAGGAGTTTGAGTACCTCCTTGCCGGTTCCCGTATCCAGAGCGCCTGTGGGTTCATCACAGAGCAGGAGTTTCGGGTTCTTTGCGACCGCTCTTGCGATCGAGACACGCTGCTGTTCGCCGCCGGACATCTGCGAGGGAAACTGGTGCATATGATCTTTCAGTCCCACCGCGTCAAGCGCCTCCACGGGATCGAGCGTGTTGTTTTTGATGTCCTTCATCAGTGCCACGTTCTCATAGGCCGTCAGTGTCGGGATCAGGTTGTAGAACTGAAAGACCACGCCGACATTCTGCGCACGGTATTGCGTGAGCTGATTGTCCGAAAAAGTGGTCAGATCCTTTCCGTCAAAGATGATCTCTCCGGAGGAAGCCGAGTCCATGCCGCCAAGGAGATTAAGGAGTGTGCTTTTGCCCGCACCGGAGGGCCCTAAGATCACGACCATTTCCCCTTCGTTGATCGTTAAGTCCGCATCCTTCAGCGCGTAGAAGAGATGCTCGCCCTGCGCGTATTTCTTACAGACCTTCTTAAACTCGATCAGCACACGGCTGTCCGGTTTTTTCTCTGTATCTTCCGATGTCCCGTCTGTATCCCCGGTATCAAGATCCACGATCTCCAGTTCCGGTTCGGTTTTTGTTTTTTTCTTCCGCATCTTATTTAGCCTCTGCTCTGCTTCCGACCTGATCATCCGTGATCGCTTCCGTGATCACGGTCTCACCTTCGTTCAGTCCCATGAAAACCTCGACGGATGTGTCTGACTCCACGCCGGTGTGGATGTACTGTTTCTCCACGACTCCGTTGCGGATCACATAGCAGTATGTCCCATCATCATCGGCATAGAGTGCTTCCACCGGGATGGTCAGCACGCCGTTCTTTTCCGTTGTGTAGATCGTGACGTCCGCCTCCAGACCGATATAGACCAGTTCATCCGGCGCGTCGAAGCTCACGGACACCGTGACTTTGGCCTTGTCGGAGTTCTGCGCCTGTGCCATGCGGCTGATCTGTGTGACTTTTCCGGTATAGGTATTCCCGGCGATCACGATCTGCGCCCGCTGTCCTTCCCGGATCTTGCCGATGTCATATTTGGAAACGCCCGTATCCACCTTCATGCGGTCGCTGCTCTCCACGGTAAAGAGCGGGGTTCCCCTGGTCACGACGGAACCCTCGCCGACAAAACACTCCGTCACGATTCCGTTCCCGGTGACCTTGACACCGTCGGATGCGATCGCCAGGTTATCCTCGGCGGATTCCACACTGAGGAGTGTGAGATCGTAGGAATTCTGCAGCTGGTCTTTCTGATAGGAATTGAGGATCTGTCCCTCGTAGGTGTTGCGCAGCGTGGAGGCTTCATTCCAGTTGCGCATGATGTCGGACATCCAGTTGCCGTCCGCGACCTGTCTGGCGTATTCTTCGGGCGAAAGGGACGCCGGCGGAAGACCCGCCAGGTCGGCGTTCAGGTTTGCGATGTCCGTGTTCAGATGTTCGATCTCATGTGTCAGACGTTTGACTTCCTTTTCATCACCGGCAGCCTTTGCTTTTTCCAGATCGAGCGTATAGTTGCTGATTTCGCCGGTCTTTTTGGCGATGTCCTGTTGTATGCCGTCGGCCGCGCAGTTGATGTCCCAGTTCTCCTGATACTGGCTCTGGTTGATCGCATCGCTGTCCTGACGGACCAGCGCGTAGTAAACCTGATAGGCTTCGGCATCCGCCTTGGCCTTGCTGTACTTGGCCTGGTTCGAATTGCTCTGTTTCACCTGGCCGTTCATGTTGTTCTCCGCGGATTCCGCGGTCAGTTCGGCCTGGTCTCTGGCCAGGATCAGATCCTTCAGGTCGTAGCTTAAGACCTTATGTCCGCTCTCGACGAGGTCTCCGACTTTGAGGTCAAAATAACTGACGGGGGCCGTTACCGCGGAATAGTAGGTTGTACTATCCTCACCGTGAACGTCCCCCGTCACTTCTACCGTCTCCGATATGCCCTGAACGCTGACCTGACCCGTCTCGTAGGCAGTTGCCTTCCCCGCGAATGCGGTCAGGATAAAGTAAGAGCCGCATAGGGCGGCCATCCCGCCCGAGATGATCAGACACTTTTTGAATACTTTCATAATCATGCTCCTCCGAGGCAGTTTCTGTTGCGTATCCTTACGGTGCAGCCGTATTGCGGCTGTAAATAATTAGGTACGACTAACTCTGCTCATATGAAGTTTTACCACATTTTAAATAGTTAGTCAATGATAACATTTTGAGTCACATTGCAGAAAAATGCCCATAAAATAGTACTTGACAAGTTAGAACAGGCTAATTATACTTGGTGTCGGTTAGGAGAGACTAACCATATACTGCATCAAATGGTTAGCCAGCGCTAATCAGCAGAACAACGAGGGAGGAACAGCATGATGCCTTTGATCTACGCGGAAAAGGGGGAACCTCAGATCATAAAAAAGATTGGCGGGAACCCGGAAGTAAAAAAACACCTGGAGGATCTGGGATTCAATGTCGGCGGACAGGTGAGTATCGTCAGCTCGATCGGAGAGAACCTGATCGTGAAAGTCAAGGAAAGCCGGGTAGCCGTCAGCGACGAACTGGCCAGAAAGATCATGGTCTGAAAATAAAAGGAGGAGATAGAAGTGAAGACATTAAGAGATGTAAAGATCGGTGAAACGGTCACGGTCGTGAAACTGCACGGCGAAGGCGCGGTAAAACGCAGGATCATGGATATGGGGATCACCAGGGGAACCGCGATCTATGTAAGGAAGGTGGCGCCGCTCGGCGACCCCATTGAAGTAACGGTCAGAAACTACGAACTCTCCCTGCGCAAAGCTGACGCAGAGATGATAGAGGTTGGGGGTGAAGTTTAAGATGAGTATACGAATCGCACTTGCCGGAAATCCGAACAGCGGAAAAACAACACTGTTCAACGCGCTCACCGGTTCCAACCAGTTTGTCGGAAACTGGCCGGGCGTAACGGTTGAGAAAAAAGAAGGTAAACTGAAAAAACATGATGATGTTACGATCACGGACCTGCCGGGTATCTACTCCCTGTCACCCTACACATTGGAAGAAGTGGTGGCAAGAAACTATCTGATCGCGGAGAGACCGGATGCGATCTTAAACATCATTGACGGAACGAACCTGGAACGCAATCTGTATCTGACAACGCAGCTGACGGAACTGGGCATCCCGGTGGTCGTTGCGGTCAACATGATGGATGTCGTGAAGAAGAACGGCGATCAGATCAATATCGCCGAACTGTCCAGATGCCTCGGATGTAAGGTCGTGGATATCTCCGCCTTAAAGGGCGACGGCACGATGGAAGCGGCCGAAGCAGCCATCGAGGCGGCCAAGAACGGCAGGACGGTACCGCTCCATACGTTCTCCGGACCGGTGGAACACGCGATCGCACACATCGAGGAAGCGGTCGTGCATGAAATGCCCGAGGAGCAGCAGAGATGGTACGCGATCAAGATCTTCGAACGCGATGACAAGGTGCTCGCACAGATGAATATCGCGCAGGGCGTGATGAGCCATATCGAAAACGACATCAAGGCTGCCGAGCAGGAACTCGATGACGATGCGGAAAGCATCATCACAAATGAACGTTACGTTTATATCGCGGAAGTGATAAGATCCTGCTATAAGAAGAAAAACGCAGGATCCCTCACCACATCGGACAAGATCGATAAGATCGTCACCAACAGGTGGCTCGGACTTCCGATCTTTGCCGCCGTGATGTTCCTTGTATACTGGATCGCCATGGTGGCTGTCGGTGCGCCGGCAACGGACTGGGCCAACGACGGACTGTTCGGCGACGGATTCCATCTGTTCGGAATGGACGGCGGATACACAGAGATCGCGGAGGAATATGCCGGTGCATCAGCGATCGTTGACGGGTATGATGCTTACGTGGAAGAGAACGGAAGCGCACCGGAGGGTGAGTTCACATACGAAGTCGAAGATGAGGAGACACTTGAGGTCAGTGAGGAAACGGCAGGCATTGAAGATTACGAAGCAGCCGTAAAGACAATGGAAGAGATCGGCGGGGAACCGGATCCCGCGGAATACGGAACGTGGGTTCCCGGAATCCCGGCACTCGTGGAAGCAGGTCTGGATGCGGCGAATGCGGCAGACTGGTTAAAGGGACTGATCCTGGATGGTATAGTTGCCGGCGTCGGCGCAGTACTCGGATTTGTTCCGCAGATGCTGGTGCTTTTCCTGATGCTTGCGTTCCTGGAAGCATGCGGCTACATGGCCCGTATCGCATTCGTTCTCGACAGGATCTTCAGAAGATTCGGCCTGTCCGGCAAATCCTTTATCCCGATGCTGATCGGCGTCGGCTGCGGTGTTCCCGGTATCATGGCATCACGAACCATTGAGAACGAGCGTGACAGACGGATGACCATCATGACAACGACATTCATCCCCTGCGGCGCAAAGGTTCCGTTTATTGCGATGATCGAGGGCGCGATCTTCGGCGGCAGCGCATGGGTATCCACATCCGCTTATTTCATCGGCATGGCCGCGATCGTGATCTCCGGCGTGATCCTGAAAAAGACAAGACTGTTTGCTGGAGAGCCTGCGCCCTTTGTCATGGAACTTCCGGCTTATCACTGGCCGACGAT
>JAGCXZ010000265.1 GCA_017961065.1 Lachnospiraceae bacterium | reverse complement strand
TTCCTGCCCGACCACATATTCATCCAGCAGTTCCTTGAGTTTGTGCGGCTGCGGAATATCCCTGATATCGATGATCGGGACTTTCTCCTCACCCTGCTTTCTCTTCTTGACCTTGGGACCGCCCATCATGCCCTGCAGATCCCCCATGTTCAGGAAGCTTATATTGGGGAATCCGCCGCCAAAGCGGGGTGCCGGCTTCTTCTTTTCGGTTTCCTTCTCCTCTGTGCCCTCTTCGCCCGGTGTCTCTGTATTCTCCTGCGGTGACGGACCCGGGACATTTGTCGGGAAAGGCGAGCCCTGCTCGGAAGCCATATCGAACATCGTCTGCAATTCGTCGTGGGACATCTCCGGCATCGGGCCGAATCCGAACCGCGACATGGCATCGAATGATTTTTTCATACAGTCGTCGCAGATACAGACGCCGTTGGGCAGATGGAACATCTTCCCCGCGCTCTGCTCGTTTCTGCGGCACATATAGCAGCTTTCTTCAAAATTGTTGTTTTCTGACATATCTTCACCCGATTCCGGATCCCTCAGCCCAAAGCTTTTCAAAAAAGCCCGGGTTCATGGTATATTTCATGATCTTTTCATGCGAAAGGTTCCGGAAGTTCTTTCCTCTCCTGAAGCCCAGATATTTGCAGGCGGATGTGATCACAAACGGAAAGATCGCAAACGGCCTGCCGTGTCTTAAAAAGTAAGCAAACGCCATGCATACGAACCGGATCCCTTCCGATTCCGAACTGACCCTGGCAAAAACCTCGGGATGCATGGCCTGCGAAACCGCGTTGTCAAAGTTGCGCTGCATCTGCTGCCTGTTCGTGTAGGTGTGCGAATGGATCACGCGTGCGTCCGCCGCATAGCAGACCGCATAGCCATGATCGAGCAGACCTGCGGCATAGATCATATCCTCATTAAAGATCGCCCTGTCAACAAATCCGCCCAAAGTGTCATAAATGCTTCTGCGATAGGCCGCGCACACATTGGAACAGAAAAATGTCTTGATCCCGAGTTCTTCCAGATCGGCGATCGTCTTTTTCCTGCTTTTTTCAGGATAATTGAACGCACGTGAAAATCGCTCGCCGATCCCCGCATTCTCCCCCGGAAGCTGTCTGCCGTAAACGGCGCCGACCGTTTCGTCCGAAAACGGGGCGATCAGTGCTTCAATCAGCGTGTTGTCATACGGAACGGCATCATCCGTCATCAGCACAACGATCTGTGCGTCGGAACAGGATACCCCGACGTTACGGGTGTGTCCGTGATCGAACTCTTCCTTGGAGATGTGATGCACTTCGATCAGATCGGCTGCCTGCTCCGGAAGATCTTTTAAGAGGCTTTCCGGCCACAGTTTTTCTTCCGTATTGACCACGATGATCTTCCCGACCCTGACCGTCTGCTCCGCAAGCTTTCGGATCGTCTGTATGAACTTTTGTCCCGGTCTGTAAGCCGGTATCACAACATCAACCGTCATCAATACGCGTTCTCGTTGATAAAGCCCTTGAAGACAGTCAGGAACAGGATCCTGATATCAAAGCCCATCGTCCAGTTTTCTATATAGTACAGATCGTATTCGATCCGCTTTTCTATGGATGTGTCTCCGCGCAGCCCGTTCACCTGCGCCCAGCCGGTAAGACCGGGACGGACCTGGTGCTTGACCATGTAGCGCGGGATCTCTTCTTTGAATTTCTCAACAAACTGCGGCCGCTCGGGTCTCGGTCCGACCAGGCTCATCTTGCCGATCAGGATGTTGAACAGCTGCGGAAGCTCGTCAATACTGGTCTTGCGGAGGAATCTCCCGACCTTTGTGACACGCGGGTCATCCTTGGTCGTCCAGCCCTTCTGTTCTTCCGTCTTCTCCTGCACGTACATGGTGCGGAATTTATACATTTTGAACGGCTTATTGTGCATGCCGATCCGCTCCTGCGAGAAGATCACGGGACCCTTGGAGTTAAGCTTGATCGCGATCGCGCTGATGAGCATCACCGGTGAGGACAGGATAATCGCCAGCGTTGCCCCAAAGATATCCACGGCCCGTTTCACAACGGCATTCAGCGTGTTGGACAGCGGCACATGGCGGATATTGATGACCGGAAGCCCCTGCAGGTCCTCCGTGTACGGCTTATTCGGGATCACGCCCGCATAATCCGGGATGAATTTGGTATGCACGCCGGATTTCTCGCACTGCTCCACGATCTCGGGCAGCCGGCCGTACTCGGCCAGGCTTAAGGTGATCGCGATCTCATCCAGCTTGTTCTCCGGAAGGATCACGGCCAGATTGTCGATCTTCCCGAGAACCTTAACGCCCTTATACATCGTGCCGCGCTCCACATGGTCGTCCAGAATACCCCTGACCACATAGCCCCACTGGGGATTCAGCCTGATCCTGTTGATATAGGATTCCGCCGATTTGGAGTACCCGACAAGAAGAACGTACTTGAGATTCTTGCCGCGCCTTCTGATAAAGCGCAGGGCGTAGCGGATCACATTGCGTACACCGGTCTCGGCGACAATGTTGACCGCCCAGAAGATGAAGATCATCTGTCTGGAAAAGTCCGGATTGTTGATCACGTACAGAACAACGATGAAAGCTACAAGTCCGAACGTATTGGATTTGATGATATTGAAGAATTCCCTCTTCCGGCCGGATACACGCTTGGAGCCGTAAAGATCGAACTGATGATACAGCAGCAGATAACCGGGAATGATGAAATAGAGCGCACCGAAATAAACCTCCGCCGAAAGACCCATCTCATAGTCCAGGAAGCCGCTCTTGAATTTCAGATACCAGGCAAACAGATAGGACGCTGCGATCACCATCGCATCGATCACCACATGAAGCCTGTTAAAGATCCGTTGATTATCCTTGATCATATGGTATCCTTTTTACGCTCACACAAACAGCCGTTTCACCATATTGGCCCACAGTTCCAGCTGTATTCTGACATAATTACCCATAAAACGGGCAGAAAACGGGAATTTCCGCCCCTGTACACACATCAGGTAACCTCTCTTCATACCGGAGAGGTATTCTTTTCCGTATCCCTTGCAGATGAAGAACAGCGCCTTCACGCTGAATCCGATCAGGAAGAACGGCAGGTTCAGCACGATCTGCAGAGCCGGCATGTTCTTATAGATCACATACCAGCTGTTCCTGGCAGCGATCCTGACCTTGAACGGATTATATCTGGAGCCGGTCGCAGCGCTTCCGGCATGGTAGACGATCGCATGCGGCGT
>JAGCXZ010000264.1 GCA_017961065.1 Lachnospiraceae bacterium | reverse complement strand
GCCAGGTGCTTTGGATCAATTCCGAATGGCTGACCGCGCTCGGATTGTCCATCCCGCAGACAACGGAAGATTTCTACCAAGTGCTGTGCGCATTCCGCGACGGAGATCCGAACGGAAACGGGCTTCCGGATGAGATCCCGCTTGCCGGAGCCGGAAGCGATCATGTTTACGAGCCGTGGGAGTTTATTCTCAATGCCTACGGGTATAATGATCCGAATCAGGCGGAGTATGAACGGTTTGTTTCAGGTGCGCAGTTTCGCGAGGGCCTGACATTCTGCCGCAAGTTGTATGAGGAAAAACTGCTGGAGCAGAATGTGTTTGACAGAAAGCTGCATCAGTTGACGGAACTGATTAACAGCCCGCAGGATCTGGTCGGTGCATTTACGACTTATTCGATCTCCGATGTAATCTACTCCGGGAACCCGGAGATCATGGCAAAGTACATGCATGTGGCGCCGCTGCAGGGGCCATCGGGGGAGCGGCATGCTGTGCGGGCAAAGGATGAAGATGCGATCGGTGCGATCATTACGCAGAGGAGCCGGAAGAAGCAGGAAGCTAAACTGTTGCTTGATACCATGCTGACGGAAGAGGCTTCGCTGATTGCCAGATACGGAGAGCCCGGTGTGGACTGGGATTATTCCGACGGACAGGATGTGAGTATCTTTGGGGGCGTGTCCACAATCGTGACCAGAAAGTATATCTGGAACACGCCGCAGAACAAGCATCTGAACGGGATAGGCCCAATGGACGTGCCGGAGAAATACATACGCGGCGTTACGTGGAACGGCATGAATTCGGATGCGGAATACATTGATGCCAGAGCGCAGATGAGTTATCAGGAGTTTCTGATGCCGCAAAACAGTGGGCAGGAGTATGATGCAGGGCGTGCTGCATATATTGATGAGTATGTCAGGGCTTTTATTACAGGAAGGAAAAAGATCGAAAGGGACGAGGTATGGAAAGAGTATCTAGATGGGCTGTCATTGTATTAATGACCCTGCTTTTGCTGCAGACAGGGTGTGAGGGCAAGCCGGATCCCGCATCTGAGCAGCAGACATTTTCAGGGGGTGAGACTCCTGAGGAACTGTATGAAAAGGCTTTGAATGAGGATGTTCTGGTCGTGTATACGGTTTCAACCAGAGTCGTGCAGACCAAGGAAGCATTCGAAGCGGCGTATCCCGGACTCTCTGTGGAGATCCGCGACCTGCGCAGCCCGAATCTGATCGAAGCGGTGATCGAAAATGAAGAGAACGGGCTTGGAGAATGTGATGTGGTTCTGTGTAACGACAACAGCGGTGATTTTAAGGCCAAACTCGTAAATACCGGCTTCGTTGTCCCTTATCTGCCGGCAGACATTGCGCCTCACATGAAGGCGGGAATGGGCGGCGAAATCGTTTCGTTTCTAAACGAAGCGGAACTGCTCTTTTACAATTCCGCAAAATATGAAAGCTGTCCTGTGAAAAACATCTGGGAATTGACGCAGGATTGTTACCGGGGACGGATCTACATGCCAAACCCTTTGCGTTCGTTCTCCACGTACGCGTTCTGTGCATCTTCTTTTGCGCATGAGCAGGAACTAATCGATGCCTACAGAGCGCTTAACGGGACAGAACCGGACATTCCGGAGGGGAGCAGTGCGGCTGCACTGTTCTGGACGATGCTTTCTGAGAATACCGTTTTTACAAACAGTTCCGATGAGGTGGTGGAGGCACTGGACAGCGGGAATGCCGATTTCGGGATCGCGGTATCCAGCAAACTGCGGCTCAATGATGTGGGCTATCATCTGGCACCGGTCTATCATCTGGAACCGTTCTGCGGCTGCCGGATCTCTTTTGCGGTCATGCTGGCAAAGAGTGCGCGCAATGTGAATGCTGCCAAACTGTTTGTGCGATTCCTCTTGGGAGAGACAGACGGCACGGGAGAGGGATATAAGCCGTTTTGTACAGCCGGCACGTGGTCTGCAAGGGAGGATGTGCCAAACGGCGATTCTGTATCACAGGAGGAGATCGACCTGATCGTGCCGGATCAGGACTATCTGATCGCGCAAAAGCAAAACATGGAGGAATTCTGGTCTTCTTTGATCAAGGATGCAACCTGGGACCAATAGAGCGATGAATAAAGTACTTCTCCGAAAATATATCGCGAATTTGACGCTCCTGTTCTTTTCCCTGATCCTGCTTTGGGTTATTTTCTATGTGCTGACCAGGCAGATCATGGAGCAGAACATGCAGCAGCAGGCTCTGATCAGTTCGGAATCCATTATCTCGAGGATTGAGGAAGACCTGCTCTCGCTGGAGAATGCGGCATACGAACTCGGGACCACGGACGCGGTTAACGCGATCATCACAACGGATGATAACCGGTCTTTTTATGATGCCGCATCATCGGCAGAGGACAGTCTGCTGATCGGCACAGGGATGGAAAACGCGGATAATATCGTGATTTTCCGTTCCGACGGACTGTTCTACCGCATAAAGGGCTCCATCCCGAATACGGCTCTGAAACGTGCGTTTTACCTGATGGAACGTGAAGAGATGAGTACGGTCACCGTATCATCCGGCGGAAATACGTATATCGGAGCCTGCGAGACCGTCATTCGGGACGGCAGGAAGATCGGCTATATTCTTCTTTTGATGGAACAGGCCAAGATCGAACAGATCCTGAACGTCTACAATGACCTGGATTATCTGGGTGTGGCTCTGGTGTCCGGTGACAAGCTGCTTTATTCCAACAGGATCAGCAATACGGATCAGCTTAAGGTGGCCATAGAGGAAGCTGTCTTCTGCAAGGAAAAGGAGATCGGCCTGTCGGGTTGCAGACTGCTGGTATACTGCGAGCGCGGCATCACCGGATCTTTGTCCACTTACTTCAGGATCGCCATGCCCGTCACCATTCTGATCCTGATTTTTGTCATGCTTCTGTCTGCCAGATACATGAACCGGAACCTGATCGATCCGATCAACAATGTCGAGCGGGCGCTTTACGAGACGCAGATCCGTGTGCAGGAATCCGAACTGGAAAATGAACGTACGCTGATCGCCCTTCTGAAAAAGCAGATCAGTGCACACTTTACGGTCAACACGCTCAATGTCGTGCGTTCCCTGATCAATAAAGGCGAGAAGGAATCCGCTTCCAGGATCTGCGACGAACTGTCGGCGCTGCTTCGCTATGCGAATGCCGCCGACGAATACATTTCGCTGCTCGAGGAATTCTGGGTGCTGGAGCAATATACCGGTATCATGCAGATCCGCTATCCCGGCAGGATTACTGCGCAGATCGAATCGGATGATGCTTTTGAAAAGATCCTGATCCCCAGAATGCTGCTGCAGCCGATCGTCGAGAATGCGATCATCCATGGTCTGGCAGGCGGCGTTGGAACGGTCGGCGTATCGGCAAAACTGCATCCGGATGAAGTCATCATAACGGTCGAAGATGACGGCTGCGGCATGGATGCGGATCAGCTGCACAAAGTCACACAGGGGCTTGAGCTGGATGATTATGAGGAGCGCGATCTGAACCATATTGCACTGCAGAACATCCAGCGCCGCATACGCATGGTCTGCGGTGAGCCATACGGTCTTAAGATCGAATCGGCCAAACAGCAGGGAACAAAGGTGTATGTACACCTGCCGCTCAAGAGTGCGGAAGCATAAATAGTACTTGAATTCCTTGCGGCTCTGTGCTAATATACATTGAGTGTGACGTTTATTGGCGAAAGCCTGTAAGAACGGGATATCATCGACCCGGAGGTAGAAAATGGATACAGTTAAGATCATTGTAACAATCGTTTTTATCATAGTGAGTGTTGCGCTTGCAGCGATCGTTCTGCTGCAGGAAGGCAAATCGGCCGGCCTTGGCGCGATCAGCGGTGCAGCTGAGACGTACTGGGGCAAGAACAAGGGCCGTTCGATGGAAGGCAAACTGGTGAAGATCACAAGAGTACTTGCAGTCGGATTCATTCTTCTTGCGATCGCATTGAACCATCTGAGCCAGTATTAAACTGCCTTTGGAATGTTTGGTTTGGCGGCACTCTTAAGATACTCTTGAGAGTGCTTTTTTTGTTGGCGGGAGCAGCGGCGATCCATGACAGACCTTTTTGAAAAACGTAAAAAAATGATCACATCCCTCATGCAGGAGGAAGCCTATGTGCCGATGAAGGAAAAGGAACTGGCCATCTTTCTGCAGGTGGAGAAGCAAGACCGTGAGCAGCTGAAACAGGTACTGGATGCATTGCTTGCCGAGGGATCGGTCACACTCTCCAAGCGAGGTCATTACTCCTATGCGGTAAAATCATTCACCTGCGGTACCTTTGAAAAAAGCCGCAGCGGGTATGGATTTGTGATCCCCGACAACAGGAATCTCAAGCAGGACATTTTTATCGCTGCAGCTGATACCATGGGGGCCGTGGACGGACACAAGGTCGTGGTGGAGATCACGACACCGGCGGCAGAGGGGAGACGTCCGGAAGGGAAAGTCACGGAGATCTTAGGACATGTCAATGATCCGGGTGTGGACATCCTTTCCCTGACAAGAGCATATGATCTGCCGGAGAAGTTCCCCGACAAGGTCCTGTCACAGGCAGAGAAAGTACCGGAAACGGTTGCAGAAGAGGATCTTGCCGGCAGACGTGATCTGCGTGAAACCTGTATGGTGACGATCGACTCGGAATCCGCCAAGGATCTGGATGATGCGGTGAGCCTGCAAAAAGAGGGGAATCTGTATAAACTCGGGGTGCATATCGCTGATGTGGCACACTATGTACGGGAAAACTCCGCATTGGATAATGAAGCATACAAGCGCAGTACGAGTGTCTATCTGGTAGACCGCGTGATCCCGATGCTGCCGCATCGCCTTTGTAACGGCATCTGTTCCCTGAATGAGGCCGTGGACCGCTTAACGCTGTCCTGTCTGATGACGATCGATGAGAAAGGTGTTGTGACCGATCATGAGATCGTAGAGTCCGTGATCCGTACCAATCACAGGATGACTTACACGGATGTCAACAGGATCATCACGGAACAGGATGAGGAGCTGTGCGAAGCCTTTGCAGACGTCAGTCCGATGTTAAAAGACATGGAAGAACTGGCCGTCCTGCTCAGAAGCAGGCGCAAAAAACGCGGATCGATTGATTTTGACATACCGGAAACAGAAATCCGGCTCGATAAAAAGGGGAAGCCGATTGAGATCAAAGCTTATGAGCGCAATGAGGCGACGAAGCTGATCGAAGAATTCATGCTGATCGCCAATGAGACCGTGGCAGAGCATTTTTACTGGCAGGAACTGCCTTTTGTATACCGGACGCACGAGAAACCTGACCCAGAGAGGATCAAAAAGCTGACGCAGTTTATCCGGAACTACGGATACGGGATCAAGAGCAAGGGGGATGAAGTGCATCCGTAGGAATTACAGAAGCTGCTTGAGAAGATCGACGGGACGCCGGAGGAGATGATGATCTCCAGACTTACTTTGCGCTCCATGCAGAGGGCGGAGTACAGCACGGAGTGCAAGGGACATTTCGGACTGGCCTGCAATTTCTACTGCCACTTCACGTCTCCGATCAGGCGCTATCCGGATCTGCAGATCCACAGGATCATTAAGGAGCAGCTGCACGGAACGCTGCAGGGGCGGCGGGCAGACCGCTACGTAAGCCTGCTTCCGGATGTCGCGAAGCAGTCCACGAAGATGGAGAGGCGCGCCGATGAGGCGGAGCGGGAGTGCGATAAACTCAAAAAAGCGGAGTACATGCTGGATCATATCGGTGAGATCTACGAAGGCGTGATCTCTTCCGTGACAAGCTGGGGCTTTTATGTAGAACTGCCCAATACGATAGAAGGCCTGGTGCATATCTCGAAACTGCCCGGGGATTACTATATGTATGACGAGCGTGAAAACGTAATCCGCGGAGACCGCAACGGTGTCAGTTACGTGCTGGGACAGAAGGTGCGGGTGAGGGTGGAATCTGCGGATCTGTCGATTCGGGCGGTTGATTTTTCGGTTGCCGGGCCGGATGAGACGGAACACGAAAATTAAACCAAAGGTTTCTGTATTTGTACCCCGTGGTGTGGTATGCTATTAGAGACAGGACAGTGGTGTGACATATGAGCAAGGAACAAAAGGGCGAAGGGTTTAAACTGATCGCCAACAACAAAAAAGCATATCACGATTATTTCATCGAAGAGAAATACGAGGCCGGGATCTCGCTGTTCGGTACGGAGATCAAGTCGCTCAGGATGGGCAAATGTTCCGTGAAGGAAGCTTTTGTCGGCATCGACGGCGGGGAGTGTTTCATCTACGGGATGAACATCAGTCCGTATGAAAAAGGCAACATCTTCAATCGTGATCCGGTGCGCACCAGGAAGCTTTTGCTCCACAAGAGCGAGATCAACAAACTGACAGGTAAGATTGCCGAGCAGGGCTATACACTGATGCCGCTGCAGGTGTACCTGAAGGGCAGTCTTGTGAAAGTGGAGATCGGTCTTGCCAAAGGGAAAAAGCTTTACGATAAACGAGAGGATATCGCCAAGCGCGACCTCAGAAGGGAGACGGAGAGAGAATTCAAGATCAAGAACCTCTAAAGTGGCCCAGGGGGACGGGGTTCATGGTTCATTTTTGCAACACACAATATAATAAGGGCCTGTAAAGGTTTCGACGGGGGTTTAGAACTTAGGATAGCCATCCGCGGTCCGTTCCGCGTTACCAAACGGAAACCTAAATATAAACGCAGACGAACAGTACGCGTTCGCAGCCTAAGCGCTGCTGTCGGCCTTCGGTAACCTGCTGCTGAAGATACCGGCATCGACCAGGCAGGGCACTTCGTTCCCTAAGCTTTGCGGGAATGGAAGATTTTATGAAGCTACCGAACATGACAGCCTGTCATTTGGCGGTCATGCAGGGGAATCCCAATAAAATGACTGTGATGGAAGAAGTCTTAACGGAAGAACTTTCGGACGCGGGTTCGATTCCCGCCAGGTCCACTAATTCATAAGTATCAGAACCCGAGTTCAAACATTAAGTGATTTTCCGGTTTAGCAGGGGACGGTTCCTTGCTAAATATAGCTATGACACGTTTCGTGTCGTCGATGTGACAGGGCGATTCTTTCACTTATCATGACAATCCGTTACGATCCCTTGTGACCAACGGTCAATTCAAGGGAAAGGAGGGATTGAAAAGTGGAACAGGAAGGAAAGAGAAAAATGCTGACAGGAATGGTTATGCTGTCAGCATTTGTTGTGTGGACAATTATGATTCAGACGATCGATGTCAAAAAGGTCGGAGTTAACGGAACCGAAGTAGGCTTTGCAACACTCAATATGTGGTTTCATAAGCTCACGGGTGTACATATGCCGCTGTATACTATCTCCGACTGGCTCGGCATTGTTCCGATATTGATCTGTATGATTTTCGGAGTGCTGGGACTTGTACAGTTGATAAAGCGAAGAAGCCTGCTTAAAGTTGATCGTGATATCATCTGCCTTGGAATCTATTATATTCTTGTAATAGCAGGATATCTGCTCTTTGAGATGATTCCGATCAATTATAGACCGGATCTTATTGACGGAAGACAGGAAGCGTCATATCCGTCGTCAACAACACTGCTTGTTTTGAGTGTCATGCCGACACTCAAATTCCAGGCTGACAGAAGAATTGAAGCATTGAGCATCAAAAACGCAATAAGTGTTTTTGTGATCGTGTTTTCTCTATTTATGGTTATCTGCAGGATAATATCGGGTGTACACTGGTTGACGGATATAGTCGGTTCGGTTCTTTTGAGCTTCGGTTTGTTCATGATATATATTTACTTTGTAACAAGCGCAAAAGCATGACTGTAGGACGAAATTAGGAGATGCCATATGGAGTTTGGTGAGAAATTACAGGAACTTAGAAAAAACAGGACAATGACGCAGGAGGAACTTGCGGAGGCATTGTTTGTTTCGAGAACAGCAATTTCGAAGTGGGAATCGGGCAGAGGGTATCCGAGTATTGATTCATTAAAGGAGATATCCGGATATTTTGGCGTAACTATTGATGAACTGATCTGTGCGGACGAAATGGTTTCCGTGGCGGAAAACGAAAAGAGAGAGTATATCAACAGATATGTTTCGTTAATATGCAGTGTACTTGATATCTTTTATGCGCTGCTGTTGTTTATTCCTATGTTCGGAAACGGAAACGGTTCTTCGGAGACGGTATCCATGTTAAGTCTAAACGGTATCAATCCGTCCGTAAGGATAGTGTTTATCACAATTACAGGTGTCGTTATCCTAAACGGTATAGCAGGAGCGATCATAGCCAATTTCAACAAAGAGGTTTGGAACAGACATCGTATTGTTACAGGAATAGTTCTGTCGATACTAGCTGTTATTATTTTTATGGCGACAAGACAGCCCTATGCGGGGATCGTCTGCTTTATGTTCCTGGTAATAAAGGGTTTGATAGTGATCAGGAGGAAAAATCATTGAATAAGAGTTATACAATTCGTTTGGAAGAAAAAAAGGAATACAGGGAAGTTGAGAATCTTGTAAGGGAATCATTCTGGAACGTATATCGCCCGGGATGCAGCGAGCACTATGTGATCCATGTGTTAAGGGATGATCCTGCATTCATACCTGAACTTGATTTTGTGATGGAGCAGGATGGTAAACTGATCGGACAGAATATGTTCATGAAGACGGTCATTGAAGCGGATGATGGTAGGATAATCGATGTCCTGACAATGGGACCTATCTGTATTACTCCCAAATTGAAACGTCAGGGATATGGGAAGGCTTTGCTGGATTATTCTCTGGAGAAAGCAAAGGAGCTGGGATATGGCGCGGTTCTGTTTGAAGGAAATATAGATTTCTATAGCAAATGCGGTTTTACCTATTCCAGCGAGTTTGACATCCGTTATCACGACCTGCCTGAAGATGCTGATTCTTCATTCTTCTTATGCAGGGAACTGATTCCCGGATATCTTGGCGGTATTAGCGGCGTATATCAGACACCACAGGGTTATTATGTGTCTGATGAAGATGTCGAAAAGTTTGATAAGGACTTTCCCTTAAAGGAAAAGCAAAAACTCCCGGGTACACTATTTGGCTTTCCGGAAGAAAAGCCACCGGAAAGAAATATGGAAGCGAGCGAGGAACCCCATTTTTTCGTGTAGAGGGTTCTGATACTTATGAATTGCTTCCACTATACCGTGTATTGACGAACACCTGTCCGTGAGGGTGTTCAAGACACGGATTTACCTTATTTGTGGCTTCAGAAACCCATACGAGGCGGAGTCCGAAAAATGGCAGAATACATATCAACTGTCAATCGGAGGCGTTAGGAAGTGGGTTAAGAGGTCATATGGGCTTGATATCAGCAAATCAAGTGTTTTTTCCGTAAGAGACAAATGTGGGGCTGATAAACTTGAGCCCGGTGCAGCCAAGATAGTTCCTTGTTTGAAAACAAAGAAGGAAATAGCTGTTTTGGAGGCTATTAAGGCTTTAGGATTTATAGCGAATACAGAAGAGTAGAGGAATTGCTTCCCCTGCTCTTTTTAATTTGTAAAAAATATCCCCATGAAAAATGAGATTATCATGTCTATGGGGATATTGTATGAAATACCATTATTTATAGTATGGAATATCCATAAATGGTTCAATAATGAAAAGACGACCATAGTGATGCTACAGTTAATGCCGAATAACCGAAAAATATATGGCCAAATAGCCGAAAGGATTATTGCCAAATAACCGAATACATGATATTGTTGTTGTATAGAAAATAGGGAAAAGGGAATAATAATTCTATGGATGATTACAAGAAGAGGGTTGCTGACAGCCTTTTGGAAAGAAAACTGAAAAGCGCCGGAGCAGTTCTGATCGAAGGACCCAAGTGGTGTGGAAAGACTACAACAGCAGAGCAGATAGCTGCAAGCATATTGTACATGGATGAGCCCGAGAAGAAGGAACAGAATCTTAGGATGGCTGAGATAAAACCTTCTGTTTTGCTTGCGGGCGAGTTGCCGAGACTGATTGACGAATGGCAGATTGCGCCAGCATTGTGGGACAGTATCCGGTTTGCTGTTGATCATGGAGGATCCGAGGGAATGTATATTCTGACCGGATCGTCTGTCCCGGTAGATATTTCAAAAATGGAACATTCGGGAACCGGACGATATGCGAGGATCAAGATGCGCCCCATGTCCTTATTTGAGTCCGGGGAGTCCAATGGAGAGGTTAGTATAAAGGCGCTATTTGACGAAAAGCCTGGAGTGTCGCTTGCATCTGTAAATAATCTGAGTGTCGAAGATATATCATATCTTGTCTGCAGGGGAGGTTGGCCCCGGGCTGTTTTGCAGAAGGATAAGGAAATAGCACTTGATCAGGCTCTGAATTATTACGAATCGGTTATCAATAATGATATATCAAGAGTTGATGGAATAAATAGGAATGAACAACGGGCGAGACTTCTTATGCGTTCGTATGCGAGAAATCAGGGAGCACAGGTTAGCAATGCTGCTCTCAAGACTGACATGGATGCTAATGATTCTCAGACATTGGATGAAGATACGGTTTTGTCATATGTAAATGCGCTTAAAAAGATTTTTGTTGTTGAGGATCTGCCGGCATGGAATCCGAATCTCAGATCAAAAACAGTCGTCAGAACATCTGATACAAGGTATTTTGTTGATCCTTCGATTGCCACTGCCGCACTGGGTATTTATCCTAAAGATTTAATGAACGACCTGAATACATTTGGGCTCCTGTTTGAAACTATGTGTATTAGAGATCTGAGGATATATGCTGATGCACTCGGAGGACAGCTTTATCATTACAGAGATAAGAGCGGGCTGGAGTGTGATGCGGTTATTCATCTGAATAATGGCGATTATGGCCTTATAGAGATTAAGCTTGGCGGAAATACATTGATAGAGCATGGAGCCAAGACAATAAAGGAACTTGCGGATAAGATCGATACTACCAGGATGCATGAACCTTCTTTTCTTATGGTGCTGTCTGGTACGGATAGTTATGCATATCAGCGAAAAGACGGAGTATATGTTGTGCCGATCGGATGTCTGAAAGATTAACCTGTTACCATGTGATGGTAAATTCATCTTACCGCGCACAATGAAAGCCACACTACAGATGATATGCGATGGAGTGATCGCGTAACATATGATGGTACCTGGGAAAACAATCTCTTCAATTTCTTTATGAAGGTATCACCCAAATTATCGGCTGACTTGAAAAAACCTTTTGTCCTTGATAATCAGCAACGCGTGGACGATACGCCGATACATAAAGCAATCAGAGAAGCGTTTGTTAATATGATAATTCATTCAGATTATCTGTTGGATTCCGGAGCGCTTAAGATACTAAAGAAACAGGATGAGTTTATATTTACAAATCCCGGAAGCTTAAGACTCTCAGTCGAAGAGATATTTAAGGGTGGAAATTCGAAATCGAGAAATCCGGCTATGCAGCTAATGCTGCGCATGGTCGGATTTGGAGATAATGCGGGTTCTGGTATTCCGACGATACTTAACACATGGAGAGAAGCGGATTGGGTCGAGCCAAGCTTATATGAAGATACACATTTGAATCAAGTTATACTTACGCTTAAGACATGGGCGACCTGGACTGAGTCGGTTGAAGAATTACAGAACAGTATTGTGTATCTGCCAAGTATATCTGAAGAAAGTATGACAGCGATGAAGAATGCTTTATCCATCTATAATCTTGGAATATCACCAGAGGTGCGAGCAAATCTGACTCAGGTTTCCGTTGCTGTTTCCAATGCAATGAAGACGGTAAACCAGTTAGATTTTTCAGGGTTATATGAGGCTGTTTCACGATTCGCTGAAGTAAGTAAAATGGTGCAGCCTGCCAGTGAAAATGCAAGAAAATTAGCAGCATTGATATCAGATGAATTAAAGATAAGCATCGAATCAGCGGATAAATCAGCGAATTCAGATGAAAAATCAGCGAATAAATCAGCGGATAATATGACTGTACTTACTAAACGACAGGAACAAATCCTGACAATTATGGAAGAAGGCAGGGAATATACTACAGAGGCTATTGCCGGAATCATTGGATTAAAAGGTCCAAGAACCAGACAATTAATGAATGAGCTTGTTGAGCTTGAGAAGGTTGAGAGCTTAGGAACCACAAAAGATCGTAGATATCGAATAAAATAGTATTTTATGAGAATGGAAACAGCCCCAGGACTACAATCCCGGGGCGTTGACGATGCTCTCAATCCTTTCTATAATGTTTGTCATAGGACTTGTTGTACGTGTTTGTTGCACAGGTTTTGTACAACAAGCAGGAATCGCGTAAATACTGGTGATTTTGCCTGTTATAAAGTTCGATTCCCGCCAGGTCCACTATACCGTGTTTTGACGAACACCTGTCCATAAAGGTGTTCAAAACACGAATGCACCTAATTTGTGGCTTGCGTAACCCATTTAACGCGGAGTCCGAAAAATGGCAGAATTCATATCAGCGATCGATCGGAGGCGTCAGAAAATGGGTTAAGAGGTCATATGGACTTGATATCAGCAAATCAAGTGTTTGTTAAAAGATAGTTCCTAAACTGAAGAGTAAAAAGGAAGTCCGGTGATCCGGACTTCCTTTTTTGACGGAATCGTGTAAATACGGTATAATTACAGTACTTTTCCCCATACAAAAAGACGATGTTGAACATTGCTGAAACATTGTTTATATTTACTTGAATTACCGGTCAAACGAAAGGAAATCATATGAACAGGAAAGACAGGAAAGGATACGGATCAGACATGAAGTTTGCAGATAAGAAAGCTTTTTTCACGATTTGCAAAGTGACCATTGCAGTTCTTGCAACGATGCTTCTTCTTCGGGTAACGGAGAAGCCCGTTTATGCCACGGAAAATTTTGATAAGTATGCGGACGGCGTGACGCAGATTTCGACAGGCGGGATCGCAGACCCGACGGGTGCCGGGGAATGGAGCTATGTTTACTATGGAACGTATAACGGAAATGTCATGAAGTACCGTGTGCTCGATCCCGACACCACGGATTTTGGCGAAGATGTCCATAGCATGCTGCTGGATTGCAATGACTGTATCATACAATATCAGCGTTTTGACTCTGCAGATAATAACGATTGGGAGAGCTGTGCGGCCAAAACGCTTCTGAACGGGGACGGTTTTCTGAATAAAGAAGGGGTGTTTACTGACCCGGAGAGAGCGGTGATCATTGAGAGCTCGAAAGATGTAGACAATACTGTCAGCCAGGAGAATATGCTGCTTACAGACCTGAATGAAACGAAGATTTTCCTTTTGGATATATCGGAAGTTACCAATGCCGACTATGGATACGGGTCGGATGAAAGCAGGAAGAAGAGAAAATCTGACGGAGGCGGAACATGGTGGTTGCGATCGCCAATGTTTCAGGAGAACAAAAAAGCCGGGGCAATCGATGCGAACGGACAGCTGCAGTTATACAGTACCACAGGAGTATATCAGCTGAGCCCTGCCTTTAATCTTGACCTGTCAAAGATCATATTTACTTCGGTTGTAGATGCTGATAATGATATTTTCAAACTGACCATCCTCGATCCGGATCTGAACGTGGAATTCCTCAAAGACAATTCCGGTAATGATATGGTTGATAACTGGTCAAATACCGTTACTTTTACATGTGAGGTCCCGGACGGGGCAACCGGATTATCTGTACTTATCACAGAGGATGCATATACACCGGGTGTTTCGGATCCTTCGAAGATGAAGTATTACGGAGCGGTTGAACTCGCTGAATCTTATTACGGAACCGCGAAAAAAGGGTCTTTTGTGCTGCCGGAAGGTTATGATCCGGATACCGACCACGTGTATATCCTTGCAGAGATGAGCAGCGAGGATCACAGGCTGACGGATTATGCCGGCTTGCCGTGCGAACTTACGATTCCACCTACCAAATATAAAATGGAAAAAGCCGCCTGCGAAGGGGGACGGATTAGTAGTAGCGACTCGTGGGGATTCACCGGAGATCAGATCACTATTACTGCAGAACCTGAAGAGGGATACCGGTTTAAAAACTGGGAAATCGTTTCGGGAGATGCGACCATTGATAACGTGGAGGAATGGAATACTGAATTACACATCGGAAATACAGATGTAGTATTGAAGGCTGTCTTTGAAGAAATACAGTACCGGGTCAGCTGTATCAACAGCTGGCTCTGCACTATAAGTCCTGAAAGTGGGCCCGCAGGAACAGCGGTTACCTTAACATTTCGTGATGATCAAGGCCAGAGATTTCAGTATTGGGAGGTTGTTTCAGGCGGAGTGACGTTAGCCAATGACAAGGCAGCGCAGACCACATTTGTGCTAGGAACGGAAGATGTGGTGGTTGACGTAAAAGCGGTACAAAAGTATTCGATCAATATATCGCAAATCTATACGGGACACGGCTCTTTTTCCGCCAGCCCGAATCCTGCGATTTTAGGAGAAACCGTGACCCTGACGGGCCGAATAGATGATGGTTCCAGATTTAAATACTGGGTGGTAGGCGGCCGGAAGATTACAGATCTTACAACAACTTTTGTAATGGGAGAAGATGGTATCAGTATTGCCGGACATACTGTCAATGTAGAAGCGTATGTGAACAGCGTTTATCCGCTGTCCGTGACGACTGATGGTCACGGGAGTGCGCAAGCGGCCGAAACGGATGTGTTTGCAAGCATACCGATCGATATTTCTGCAACCCCCGATGAAGGTTATGCGTTTGACAAATGGGTGTATGAGGGAGACTATGCCGGAAACGGTTCATTTGGAGATGAAGATGAAGCCAATACAACATTCAAAGCGGGGACCAGAAAGGCCCGTCATAGAATAAAGGCTACATTTACGGAAAAGGAAGCGCGGGAAAAGTATGAAGTGGCAGTGACGACGGACGGAAACGGAAGTGTCAATGCAGCTTTAGCATCCGCCGCAAAAGGCGACGAAGTAGCGATCACGGCGACACCGGAGAAAGGCTATACGTTCCAGAAATGGGTAGTGGAATCCGGGAAAGCGAATATCCGGGACATTTACAGCAGTAAGACAACCTTTGTGATGGGACGAGGGGATGTGACGTTAAAAGCAGTCTTTGTGACGTCAGCCGACTTTTATATAACGCCGACATCCATCGATTTCGGCTCCTGTTATTCGGCAAATATTCAACCAAGGGTTGTCACGATCCGGAATTTTGGAACTGTCCCGTTGACATTTGAAAGCCTTCCCCATTCTGATGCATTTACGATCTCTGATTTTCCGCAGGAACCGATACCGGTTAATGGAAGTGCGACCTTTACCGTTAAGCCGTCACGTATGAAAAGAGGAGATTTTAATGAGCGTCTCATTTTCAAAAGCGAACAGTCAACTTCGGCAATCCTGAAAGTTCATTTTGAATATGCAGTTGATCCGGTTTATGAACTCACTGCCGATCCTGCGGAAATTGATTTTGGAAATGTGAATCTGACTGCCGGAGAAAGTTTTGAACCCATAACTGTCACGCTCAAAAATACAGGGAGTGCTTTCATACTCCTTGGAAGCGATATCCATCTTGAAAACAAAGATGGAGTATATTTAAGCCGCTACAACCGCAGCAATGATTTTTCCATTGGGGAGATTGAGAATGTAATCGGAAGCGGAGAAGAGATTTCCTTTGTAATAGAACCCAAGGCAGCTGTTTCCGATAAGAAGATCGATCAGGTGCTGGTCCTGGATGAGCAGAATCAAAATTATCAATTGAGGATCCCATTGCACGCGCAGTTTAGCAGCCAGCCGGACGGATTATGGATGAAGGATATCCCCGATCAGAATTATACGGGAAATGCGATCAAACCGGAAACAGAGGTGTATTTCGGCTCCGAAAAACTCAGAGAACAGATCGATTATACGGTTTCTTACGCGAATAATACGAAGGCGCAGGATGCGGAAGCAGTCAACAATGCAGGCAAGAGTATTGCTCCGACCGTGACCGTAAAAGGCAAAGACAATTATGCCGGAACGATCACAAAAACGTTCACGATCAAAGCACTTCCGATCGGAAGGGCTTCCCATGCAATGGATATGCTTGTGTTGCAGAACAGAGATGTTGCGCATCTGACATTGACGGATACAGGGAAGGACCAGAAACTCAATATTGCACTTACTTATGCGATTCCCGGCGGAAAGACCGTAAAACTGAAGCAGGGTACGGACTTTACACTTGACCGGTCAACAGTAAAGGATGCAAAAGATGATCCATATGTTATCACTGTGACCGGGTGCGGGAATTTTACCGGCACGAGACAGGTGAAGGTGGCAGTGCTTTCTGAAGGAAAAAAGCCGATCGAAAAAGTTGTCATCCCGGCGATCCCTGCACAAATGTGGTGCGGTTCTGCCTATGTTTTGGAAGACGACACGGATCCTGATACAGTGCGTGTCACAGACAGTAAAGGAAAGGCATTCAATTTTGAATTAAAGGATAAGGCAAGAAAAGAAAAACCGTTACTTGGTTATGGAAAAGACTATACGTTGCTCTATTCTGCCAACTCAGAGGTTGGTACGGCTACGGTTACCGTGATCGGGCTCGGAGATTATGCGGGAGCCGTGCAGAAGACTTTCAAGATCAACGGAACCGCTCTGTCCAAAATGAAGATGGAGAACTTCAATTCAAAGTATGACTATACGGGCAATGCGATACAGCAGGAAATGAAGTTCTACTTTACGGTCGGAAAGGGAGCAGATCAGAGGATTGTCTACCTTGCGGAAGGAAGAGATTACCGGGCGGATTACTCCAATAACACGGAGATTGGCACAGCTACCGTGATCTATACTGGCATGGGCGGTTATACCGGTAGTGTAAAGAAGACCTTCACGATCAGCGGACGTGACATGAAAAAGATTGAAGTGAAGGACCTTTCTTTAACGACAAATCCGTCAAATCCGGCTTCCTGCAGGTATGATTATGTGAGCAAGGGCTTCCTGTTTACGGGGCTTACGTTGGAACCTGCAGGACCTGAAAATAATCCCGCAAACAGTCTAGAAGATAATGAGGAAGATTACGGAATCACGCTGACTGACACAAAAAACGCGAACTATCAGCTCGTGAAGGGCACGGATTACACGGTTTCCTATGCAAACAACACAGCAGTCGGAAGCAATGCTACCGTGATCTTTAAGGGAATCGGACAGTATACAGGCGAGATCCGCAAGAGATTTAAGATCATCCCCTGTGAGATTGATACGTTATATATCACGATGTTCAGCCGGGAAGCCTGCGGGGAAGGTGATGAATGGAATAATGCCACGTTGCAATATGAATACTATAAATCCGGCGTAAAACCGCAGCTGTATCTTAAGAACACCAAAACGGGACTGGTGTTGAAGGAAGGAACTGATTATACGGTCAAACTTTCCAACAATACAAAGCCTGCAAGATTCAATGACAGTACGAATGGAAAGAGCACCGCACCGACCATAGAGATCAGCGGCAAAGGAAACTATAAGGGAAAACGGTTTGCGAAATTCACGATTATAGCGGGAAAACCCGCGTCGGGTCAGGGAACCCTAATCTATCAGGCAAAGGCCGGAAACCTTAAAAACCTGAAGCTTGTTGTCAGGGATTCCATGGGAATGATCATGAAAGAGGGGACGGATTATTATCCGCTGACCGATGCTGAACATACCAAGTATTTATATAAAGGAAGGCTTTTCAATCCGGATGAGAATATCACCAGCGGGGACGCGGTAGTAGAGTTTGCGGATAACGAGGAAATCAGACGTGAGCACGTCAACAACTGCGTATTCCCGGCAGGAACCAAGATCGGTGTGCAGGTTACAGGGAAAGGAGACAACTACGGGGATGTATGCTTGATCGATGATATCGTGATCTGTTATGCGGATCTCTCAAGCGCCACGGTTACGATCCCGCCGCAGATGTATACCGGAAAAGAGATCAAGCCGTTTAAGACAGATGCAAATAACATCAAGGTCAGTGTAAAGGTCGGAAAGAGTCCGGTGGATCTTGTATGTGATCGGGATTATGAGGTTGAATCCTATTCCGAAAACACTGCTGTCGGAACAGCAAAGGTTGTTATCAAGGGCAAGACCGGATACATTGGAGAAAAAATTGCAACATTTAAGATCACGCCCAAACAGATGAACTATACCATTCATTATGATGCAAACCGGGAAGGACTGGATGCGGTGCTTTCCGAAAACGGACTGGATCCCGAAAACTATCAGATCACGGGAACCATGAAGGACAGTGTGCTTCCGGCAGGCGGCGCTCTTTCCGCAAACGGATTCAAACTGCAGAAAAAAGTCACTAATAAATGGGTCAATGTACCTGTAACAGAGATTTCTTTCGGCGGTTGGAAGACGGTGGAAACGGACCGTGTTATCGCGGATAAAGGCGCATTCAAACCTTCCTGGCTGGAAAGAATCCTTTACGGGAAAGATTATACTTTGCAGGCACAGTGGATTATCCAATGAACCATTTTTTTTGTTCACTATATGAAGGCGGCAGAGCGATACTGATGTGTGGATGACAACCAAGTTTAACAAAATATGCCCGGATAGGTTAAGTGATCTACATTTTTAACGGTGTGACAACATACGGGATCATCGGACCTTTTTCGGATCATCAGCCGCATCCCGGTTATCAGATGGTGTGTATTAGGGATTAAGAAGGAGAAGAAATGAACTTTGCCAATAACCTTACAACACTCAGGAAAATGAATAACATGTCCCAGGAGGAACTTGCCGAAAGGATCGGAGTATAATATGGCAAGGAAACAATAATGTTGACAAATAGTCCCCCCTAGTATATAGTGCAAATAGTAGGGGGGACTATTTTTCCTTCCGATACTTAGTGCTGAAGATATCTGGGACAATGAGCGTAAGGATTTAGCAGGAGAAGAAATGAAGCAATATATCGTTACCGGAATGACCTGTGCGGCGTGCAAGGCCAGAGTAGAGAAAGCGGTAGGAAAACTGCCGGGGGTACAAGAGGTTAGCGTTTCGCTTCTCACAAATTCAATGGGTGTGACCGGGAATGTCAGCGAAGCGGATGTGATCCGGGCTGTTGAAGAAGCGGGCTACGGTGCGAGGCCCAAAAACGGAGCAGATGCAAAAGAGAATAATAAACAGAGTGCTTCCGCCAAGCTGGCCGCCGAAGAAGAAACCTTAAAGGATCATGAAACTCCAAAGCTCGCCAAGAGGCTTGCCTGGTCCATAGGATTCCTTTTGATCCTCATGTACCTGACCATGGGCCACAACATGCTGGGGCTTCCGGTCCCGGCATTTCTTACGCATAATCATCTGGGACTTGCCCTTACACAGATGTTGCTTGCAATCATAGTGATGTATATCAACAGGGCATTCTTTATCTCGGGATTCCGGACTCTTTTTCACGGCAGTCCCAACATGGATGCCCTGGTAGCCCTTGGATCATCTGTATCTTTTGGCTGGTCTCTGTATGTCTTTTACAAGATGACCGTGATGATCACACAGGGAATACCGAATGCGGAGCTCATGGAAATTTACCACAGCCAACTGTATTTTGAGTCGGCGGCCATGATCCCGGCCCTCATCACAGTTGGAAAGACGTTGGAATCATTGTCCAAGGGAAGAACAACAGATGCGCTCAAGAACCTGATGAAGATGGCGCCCAGAACCGCCGTGGTAGAGCGGGATGGAAAAGAGTTATTGGTGGATATCGACGAAGTCCAGACGGGAGACGTATTCGTTGTAAAGCCGGGCGAGTCGATACCTGTGGATGGAACAATCATTGAGGGAGATACTGCTGTCGATGAATCAGCACTTACAGGAGAATCCATCCCTGTAGATAAAACCGTAGGAGATAATGTAAGTGCTGCAACAATAAATCAGTCGGGATTTGTTAAGGCAAAAGCAAGCCGCGTAGGTGAGGATACAACTTTTGCGCAGATCATACAGATGGTCAGCGACGCAGCTGCCACAAAGGCTCCGATTGCCAGGATAGCAGATAAGGTTTCCGGAGTGTTTGTTCCTGCAGTTATAGCTATCGCGACCATCGTATTCATTATATGGCTGGTACAGGGCGCAGGAGTAGTATTTGCCCTTGAACGCGCCATAAGTGTTCTTGTTATAAGCTGCCCTTGCGCATTGGGACTTGCTACGCCCGTTGCGATTATGGTTGGCAATGGCATGGGGGCCAGGAATGGAATACTGTTTAAGACAAGCGAGTCTTTGGAGTCCACAGGAAAAGTACAGATTATTGCACTCGATAAGACTGGAACCATTACTGCAGGCAAGCCGGAGGTGACAGATGTTATCCCTGCAGACGGGATTTCTGAAACTGAACTTGTCGCAACCGCATACCTGATGGAAGTAAGGAGCGAACATCCTCTGGCGAAGGCAATCGTGAACGCTGTTGACAATCCGCCATGTCCGGTTCAGCCCATCAAGAATTGGAAGGCACTTCCCGGAAATGGCATATCTGCCGAGCAGAACGGACAGAAATTATATGCAGGTTCAGGGAAGTTTATCCGAACTGTCTGCAAGATAGATGCTGATATGGAACAGAGAGAAAAGAGCCTTTCAGAAGAAGGTAAGACGCCGCTGTTTTTTGTAAGGGACGGGATGCTTCTCGGAATAATTGCTGTAGCGGACGTTATCAAAGAAGATTCTGCCCGGGCTGTAAAAGAACTTCAGAACATGGGCATTGAAGTCGTCATGCTTACCGGTGATAATGAAAGAACTGCTCAGGCGATCGGAAAGCAGGCCGGAGTAGACAGAGTCATAGCGGGTGTCCTTCCGGACGGAAAAGAATCGGTTATAAGAAACCTTCAGAAATATGGGAAGGTAGCCATGGTAGGAGATGGGATCAATGACTCACCTGCACTTACACGCGCAGACATTGGCATAGCAATTGGAGCCGGATCTGATGTTGCAGTGGACTCGGCCGATGTCGTTTTGATGAACTCAAAGCTTTCTGATGTATCAGCTGCAGTAAGACTGAGTCGGGGAACTCTTAGGAACATATATGAGAACCTTTTTTGGGCATTTGCCTATAACATTATTCTCATACCCATGGCGGCAGGGCTGTACCGGGGCATCAATATGAATCCTATGTGGGGAGCAGCTGCCATGTCCCTGTCGAGCTTTACGGTATGCATGAATGCTTTAAGGCTTAATCTTTTCAAAGTGCATGATGCATCCCGTGACCATAAGATGAGACATCCTGCCTTAATAGAGGAAGTAACAGATTATCATAACAATGACGAAATGGACGAAAAGACAATGACAAAGACACTTAAGGTAGAAGGAATGATGTGTGAGCACTGCGAGGCTCGTGTAAAGAAGGCTCTTGAGGCTGTAAATGGCGTTGAAAGCGCTGTGGCTGATCATAATGCCAACACGGCAGTTGTGACACTCAGTGCGGATGTCGCAGACGATGTGCTCAGAAAAGCCGTAGAAGATCAGGACTACAAGGTGCTGGGGGTAGAGTAAGGAGATTACTTATGGCAAACAAAAAGACAACCAGAACAGCAGCGCAGAAAAAGGCTCTGACTAACCGCCTGAAACGCTTGGAAGGACAGATACGTGGACTAAAAAAAATGATTGAGGACGACGCATACTGCAACGACATACTTCAGCAGTCCTTGTCAGCAGGCTCAGCAATAAACGGATTCAATCAGGAATTGCTTAGTTATCATGTGAAGGGGTGCGTGACAGACGGAATCAGGAACAACGATGAGGAAATCGTCGATGAATTATTGACAACTTTACGAAAACTGATGAAATGAATCGAAACTTTATTCCCGCCGGATGCACAAATGGTTAACATAACTCGAAAAACGATCCCGGCCAATGTGCACGTGGATCAGACAACTCTTGGCACAAAAGACCTTGTCATAACCGCTATGCCTGTGAAAAAATCCGTTATGCTGACACCTGTTGTGACGGCAACTGCTTTCGACCGGACCGTATCATTCAGAAGCAGTGACCCCCATATCGCGACGGTAAGTGCAAACGGTGTTGTCAGTGCCAAGGCCCCAGGAACGGCAACGATCATCATGCGTACATCGGACGGAGGATATGAGGCACGCTGCAGCGTCACGGTTGAATGACTAAGAAGTAATCTCTCATCACAATGATGATAGACGCGAAATGCTTATGCGTGATATGATAGAAAGTGTCAGTCATGAACGCACAGGCATTTCGCGTTTTGTTCAAAAGGAAAAGGAAAACCGGGCGGATGAGAGGCATCATAGTATCATCGGAAATTGTTGCTGGAATCTTTACGCTGCTGATTCTGGTGGCGATCCTGCAGCAATACCGGATGATCAAGAGTAAGAGAGGAAGAACATACATCTGGTTTGTGGTCGCGGTGACGGCAGGCCTGTTTGCTGATATGGTCAGCTATCTTCTGGAGGGCAGTTCGGCTGTTGCAGTGCTGGCCTTCTTTAATGCCGCATCCTACACGATCACGAATTTCTGTACGATCTTCTTTGCGCTGTATGTGACCGCTGCCATACGGGAAAAATATGCCATATCCCGCTCGGCTACGATCGTTGCAGTTGCACTCTCTATCATTGATATCGTATGTGTTTTTGCAGGCGTCCTGACGGGGAAACTGTTTTATATCGAAAACGGCTACACCGTCTATGGCCCGTGGGCCGATTATATCGGTGTGATCCCGCTGGTCAGCCTGTTTGCGTTTTTCTGCCTGTCTTTTAAAGGGATCCGGAAACTCGGATTCAGGCAGGTATTCTTCCTAAGCACTTATCTTGCTCTTTCGATCCTGAATACGGTGATTCTGTATTTTATCCCGGAACTGGATTTTTCCTATGTGACCACGAGTTTTTCCTGTGTCATCATCTTTATTTTCATTCAGCTCGATGTCGTTGCGGAAGCCTGGATCAGTGAGCAGGTTCTGTTGAGCGCCAATAAAGCCAAGTCTGACTTTCTGGCACGGATGTCTCATGAGATCCGAACTCCGGTCAATACCATTCTCGGCATGGATGAGATGATCCTTCGCGAAACTAAGGAGAGTACAGTTCTGGAATATGCCGGCGACATCCGGTCTGCCGGACGATCACTCCTTTCCATCATCAACGATATCTTAGATCTCAGTAAGATCGAATCCGGAAAGATGGAGATCATACCTGTCGAGTACAATCCTGCAAGGATGCTGAGAGACCTTGCCAATATGGCTTCCATAAAGGCAAAAGAAAAAGAACTGACACTGGACATCAGCGTATCCGAAGAAATTCCGTCGGTATTGTTCGGGGATGACGGAAGACTCCGGCAGATCCTGACGAATCTGCTTACAAATGCCATAAAGTATACCGAGCACGGGTATGTGCACTTCAGTGTGAGCCCGAAAATACAGAGTCCTGAAGGCGCTGATGATACTGTTATCCTGCATTTTGAAGTGGAAGATACCGGAATGGGAATCAGGCCCGAAGACATGGATACACTGTTCGGGGAATTTGAGCGCGTAGACAGTCTTCGCAACAGAAACATCGAAGGAACGGGGCTGGGGATCCCGATCACGATGAAGATGCTGGAACTGATGAACTCGGAACTCAAGGTCAAAAGCGTTTACGGCAAGGGATCTGTCTTTTCGTTTGATCTGGTACAAAAGGTCGTTAACCGTGAGCCCATCGGAGATTTCCGCAAGAGCGCGGGAGAGGCCGTATCGGAAGGGAAGGCGGATGCTCCTGCGTTTAGGGCACCTTCCGCAAAGGTGCTTCTGGTCGATGACAACAGAGTGAACCGGAAGGTTTTCTGTGCGCTGCTCAAAAGAACGATGATTCGGGTGGTTGAAGCAGAAAACGGACAAACTGCCATCTCGCGGGCAGCTTCAGAGCATTTTGATATGATTTTCATGGATCACATGATGCCGGGAATGGATGGTGTGGAAGCCATGAAACGGATCCGTGGCATATCGGACGGACCGTGCAAGGACACGCCGATCATTGTGCTGACGGCCAATGCGATCGCAGGTTCCAAAGAAGAATACCTCACGCAGGGATTTGACGGCTATCTGTCCAAACCCATCGAATATAAAAAACTGGAAAAGACGATCCGGACATTTCTGCCTGCGGACAAGATTCAGAAACCGGAAAGT
>JAGCXZ010000025.1 GCA_017961065.1 Lachnospiraceae bacterium | reverse complement strand
TTCCGCCAGTTTCAGCGCATGTGCGCAGGCCTCGTCATACACGTCTCCGTGCAGCACGACCTCCGCGCCGTAACTCTTTGTGCGGTTGACTTTGATGAGCGGCGTTGTCGTCGGCATAACGATCACGGCCTTGGTCTTGAATTCCTTGGCGGCAAAAGCCACGCCCTGCGCATGGTTGCCGGCCGATGCCGTGATGATGCCTTTTTTCTTCTCCGCATCCGATAATGTGCTGACTTTATAGTACGCACCACGCAGCTTGTACGCGCCTGTCATCTGCATGTTCTCGGGCTTCAGATAGACCCTGTTGCCCGTCTGCGCACTCAGATAACTCGAATACACCAGCTTGGTCTCGAGTGTGACTTTCTTAACGACTTCGCTCGCCTCTTCAAATTTTTCAAGCGTCAACATCTTTTTCTCTCCTTTGCGTGCCGTGATCAACGCGGCAATTCTCAAATGCTTAGGCGGTTAAGACTGCAAAAACAGCGCGTCCACAAAACTGTTCGCGTCAAATTTCTGCAGATCCTCCACCTGTTCTCCCACACCGATATATTTGACCGGAATATGCAGTTCGCTTTCTACGGCGATGGCGATCCCGCCCTTTGCACTTCCGTCCAGTTTCGTCAAAATCACCCCGTCAACGGGTGTCGCTTCGTTGAACTCCCTGGCCTGATTCAGCGCATTCTGTCCCGTTGCGCCGTCCAGAACGACCAGCGTTTCCCGGTATGCGTCCGGGCACTCCCGGTCGATGATCCGGTTCATCTTCTTGAGTTCTTCCATCAGGTTCTTTTTATTATGCAGCCGGCCCGCCGTATCACACAGCAGAACATCGGCTTTTCTCGCACGGTACGCCTGTAGCGCGTCATATAAGACCGAAGACGGATCCTGTCCCTCCGCGCCTTTTATGATCTCCACATCCGCACGCTCTGCCCAGACAGCCAGCTGGCTTGCGGCCCCTGCGCGGAACGTATCCGCCGCAGCCAGGATCACGCGCTTCCCCTGCTTATTCAGCAGCATGGCCAGTTTCCCGATGCTCGTGGTCTTGCCCACACCGTTCACGCCGACAACCAGCACGATGCTCCTGCGCTCCTCGAACGCATACGCGTTCTCATCCGTTGTCAACTGTTCCCGGATCGAGCTGATCAGGTATTCCCTGCACTCCTCCGGTCTCTTTAAGTGCGCTACCTTCACATGCGCCTTTAACTGCGTGATGATGTTCTGCGTCGCGTGGACACCCACATCGCCCATGATCAGGATCTCTTCCAGTTCCTCGTAGAAATCATCATCGATCTCGGATGCCGTAAATACGGCGTCAAGCCCGGATACGATCTGGTTCCTGGTCTTGGTCAGTCCCGCTTTGAGTCTTGAAAAAAAGCCTTGATTTTCCATTAATCGTCCAAATCCTTATCGATCAGGTTCACCGAAACGAGCGCCGATACGCCCTTCTCCTGCATCGTGATACCGTAGAGTCTGTCAGCCTTCTCCATGGTACCTCTGCGGTGCGTGATCACGATGAACTGCGTGTGTTTGGTCAGTTTATGCAGGTAGTTCGCGAAGCGGCCGACATTGGATTCATCCAGTGCCGCTTCGATCTCATCCAGCAGACAGAACGGAGACGGCTTCAAGTTCTGGATCGCAAACAGCAGCGCGATCGCAGTCAGAGCCTTCTCACCGCCGGAGAGCTGCATCATGTTCTGCAGTTTCTTTCCGGGCGGCTGCGCGATGATACGGATGCCTGCCTCGAGGAGAGCCTCGTCCTCCTGCAGTTCCAGCGTACCCTGTCCGCCGCCGAACATTTCCTTAAAGACCGCATCGAATTCCTTGCAGATCTCTTTGAACTTCTCATCAAACTGCTTACGCATCGATTCATCGAGCTCATCGATGATCCCAAGCAGCGTCTCTTCCGCCTTGACCAGATCGTCGTGCTGGTCCTTCATGAACGTGTAACGCTCCATCAGGTTCTTGTAGTCCTCGATGGCGTTGACGTTTACATCACCGAGCTCGCGGATCTCTTCTTTGAGTTTCTGAATGCCGCGCTTGATCGGCGGGATCTCCGTTAACGTCTCATCCCGCATGGGAAGCGCCTGCGTATAGGTCAGTTCGTACTCCGACCACATATAGGCAGCCTGGCCTTCCTGGGATTCCTCCGCGCGTTCCTTCTGGTTGTTCAGACGGAACACTTCCTTGTCGAGGGAGTTGATCTGCTGCGAGAGTTCTTCCCGCTTCGTAAAGAAGCCCTTCTGCTGCGCCGTCAGTTCTTCTTTTCTGACGATCGCCGCCTTGAGTTCTTCCTCTTCATCATTCTGACTGGTCGCGGATGCCGCGATCGTCTTTTGGATCTCTAAGATATCGTTCTGCTTGTTGATGATATCGCTTTCGGCTTCCTTCAGGTCGCTCTCGATCTCCTGCAGTTCGCCGCACAGACGGTTCTTCTCGTTTTCCACACGGAATACGTTCTGCTGTGCGAATTCCTGCTTCTGCACGATCTCGGTCACCTTCAGATCCAGATCCGATGTGATCAACACCTGTTTGGTCTCTTCGTCACGCAGCGTCTCGAGTTCCGAACCGAATCCCGCGATCTGCTTCTCCAGTTCTTTCTCACGCTTCTCGGAATCGGAAAGCTCGGCCTTGACGGATTCCGTATTCTCTTTCAATTCACCGAGTTGCTGCTCGATGTCTCTGTTTTCCTGTTCCAGTGCCTGCAGGTCTCCGGACAGGCCTTCCTTCTTGAGCATCGCGCTGTCCACGCTCAGTTTGGCGGTATTCTGTCTGATGTACTGTTCCTGCTGCAGTTCTTTGAGTTTTTCCAGTTCTTCGCGGACAACGGTACGGTCCTTCTTGATCGTCACGATATCCTGCTTGAGCTGCTCGATCCTGGCCAGGCGCTCCTGCACCTGCTTCTCGAGTTCCTCGATCTCTCTCTTTCTGCCCAGAAGATTGCTCTGGTTCTTGAACGCACCGCCCGAGAGCGCGCCGCCGGGCGTTAAGTACTCGCCTTCCAGCGTTACCAGGCGCACCATGTATTTATACTTTTTGGCGATCGCAAGCGCATGGTCGATCGTATCAATGACAACGATCGCACCGAGCAGCTGGCTGAGTACGCTCTTGTATGTCTTGTCCGCCTTCACCAGATCGCAGGCCATGCCTAAGAAGCCCTGCTCTTTGGTGATCTCCGGATAATCATAATCCCCGCGTTCCTTCACGGTCGTTAGCGGCAGGAAAGTCGCACGCCCGCCCTTATTGGCCTTCAGGTAGGAGATCATCTTCTTGGCAACCTGTTCGTCCTTTGTGACGATGTTCTGGTTGTTGCCGCCGAGTGCCGTCTCGATCGCTGTCTCATACTTTTTGTCAACAGCAATGATATCCGCAACCACACCGATGATCCCAGGGTTTTTATTTTTCTGCTCCATGACAAGGCGGATGCTCCCGCCGTAGCCGTCGTAGCGCTCCGTGATGTTCTGCAGCGCTTCGAGCTTTGATTTTTCCTGATGATAGGCAACCTGCGCCGCAGACAGTTCGTTGTCCTTATTTTCAAGCGCCTGCCGGAATCCTGTCAGCTTTTCATCCAGCCCGGTCCTTTTGGCATCGCTTTCTGCGATCTCCTTTAAGATCGCTTCCAGATCGGCATTTAAGCGGCTGATCTCTTTTTCCTGCTCGACATCTTCCGATTTGGCGGCAAGAAGCCTCGACTGGATCTCCGCCCGGCGGATGTTGATCTGCTCATACATGGTCTCATACTGTCCCATGGTGCTCTTGATCGTCGCGCGCTCGTTCAGTGTCTCGATGATATCATTCTGATTCTTCTCAACTCCCGCATTCAACTTTTCGATCTTTTCCTGGATCTCTTTTAAAACAGCACCTGCCTCATCCCGTTCCTTCTGCAGCGAGCCGACCTGCTCATCCAGTTCCTCTTTGGAAGCAAGCAGTCTGGTCCGCTCACTTTCCTTATGGTTGATCTCTTCGGTAAGTGCGTTCTTTCGGTTTACATAATATTCATTGTTGGTCTTGGCGGAATGGATCTTTTCCTGTAAGACCTTGATCTCGCCTTCGAGTTTCTCCCGCATCAGGCTGTTGTCGGAAAGTTTCTTTCTTCTTTCCTCGATCTGCGTATCCAGCTCCGTTACGGCCTCTTCGACAGCGGCATGCTCCTGCTTGCTGTTCTCGTAGGATTCCTTTGCCTGATCCAGATCCTGCTGCGCAACGGCGATCTTATCCGTCAAGCCCTGCAGCTGCTCCCTGATCCTGTCGGATTCCAGCAGGAACATGTTGACATCCAGGCACTTGAGTTCTTCTTTCTTCTTCAGGAATTCCTTGGCAACCTCCGACTGTTTCTCAAGAGGCTCCACCTGTCTTTCCAGTTCCGACAAAATATCCGAGATACGGACCATGTTGGCCCTCTCGTCTTCGAGTTTTTTGACTGCCGTGTCCTTACGGCGTTTGAATTTCACGATCCCGGCCGCCTCATCGAAGAGTTCACGTCTCTCCTCGGGCTTACCGCTTAAGATCTTGTCGATCTGGCCCTGCCCGATGATCGAGTACCCTTCCTTACCGATACCGGTATCGTAGAACATCTCGTAGATATCGCGCAGCCTGCACGGTGCGCCGTTGATCAGATATTCGCTCTCGCCGGAACGGTACACGCGTCTTGATACCGTCACCTCTTCAAAATCGATCGGCAGCGAATGATCCGCATTGTCCAGTGTGATCGATACATAGGCATAACCCATCGGCTTACGCAGCTGTGTACCCGAAAAGATCACGTCCTGCATGGAGGAAGAACGTAACTGTTTGACTTTCTGTTCGCCAAGCACCCAGCGTACGGCGTCCGCAACATTACTCTTGCCGCTGCCGTTGGGTCCCACGATACCCGTTATGCCGTTATCAAATTGAAATGTGATCTTGTTTGCAAAAGATTTGAATCCATGCACTTCAATCCGTTTTAAATACATGCTCTGACTATCTCCTTCTGCATCCGGTTTCAGATCCGGTGCAGGCTTTTTAAGATTTCATATGCGGCCGCCTGTTCCGCAGCCTTTTTCGTCCTGCCTCTGCCTCTTGCTTTTTCCTCTCCGCCTATGATCGCGGCCACCAGGTATTCCCGGTCGTGTGCGGGTCCTGTTTCTTCCAGCAGTTCGTAGCCAAGCGTCTCTCCGGTCTCCTGTACGACTTCCTGAAGTCTGGTCTTGCTGTCCGTAAAGCCGATCTTTCTTTCCATATCCGTTAAGACAAAGCGCTCCACGAACTTCCTTGCCGGCGCAAATCCGCCGTCCAGATAGATTGCACCGATGATCGCTTCAAACACATCGGAGACGATTGAATCGCGTCCTCTGCCGCCCGTCATCTCTTCGCCTTTCCCGAGCAGCAGGTAATCTCCCAGGGAAAAGGCCTCTCTTGCGCAAAAAGCCAGCGTCGGCTCACAAACCAGAGATGCTCTCAACTTTGTCATGTTGCCTTCATGCATGGCAGGGTTATTTTCATACAGATATTCGCTGACGGACAGTTCCAGCACGGCATCTCCCAGGAACTCCAGACGCTCGTAATTGTCCGTCTTGTTCAGTTTCAATTCATTTGAAAAAGAGCTGTGTGTCAATGCCGTCTTCAACAGAGTCTGGTCATGGAACACATAGCCGATCTTTTTCTCTAATTCCTGATATCCGTTTAATCTGTTCATTACATAAATATAGGCTCGAAAAACCGAAGTCTTTCGAGCACTTTAAAAACTCATTTCATTGATCTTCAGCTTAAGGCGTTCTTGATCTGGTCTACCGCATCCTGTACGGTAACAATCGATTCAGCGTCTTCTGTGGCGATCTCCACATCAAATTCTTCTTCGATTCCCATAATGATCTGAAATACATCCAAAGAATCGGCACCAAGATCATCCACAAACTTCGTGTCGGGTGTTACTTCGCTCTCGTCCACATTCAATACTTCCGCAATGATCTTTTTTAATTTTTCAAACTCCATGGCTGCTTCCTTTCTGTTGCTGATTATTCTTCAGGAATATTTATTTTATTATCAATCCTGCGACTGATATCCTGTTCCTTAAACGTAACGCACTGGATGATGGAATTCTTCACTTCCTTGGCCGTTGCGCTGCCATGCGTCTTAACGACCAGGCCGTTCAGGCCCAGAAGCGGTGCTCCGCCGTATTCGCTGGCATCAAAGGATTTCAAAGTACTCTTGAGCGCCGACTTGATCAGCAGACCGCCGATCTTGGAACGCGTCGAAGACATCAGCCCTTTCTTGATGACCTTTAAGAAGGTTCTGCCGACACCCTCGTATAACTTCAGGATCACGTTCCCGACAAAGGCCTCGCAGACGATCACATCCGCATCCCCGCGCGGGATATCCCTGGCTTCGATA